>NZ_JBEPBF010000011.1:0-119048 GCF_040298985.1 Streptomyces sp. NPDC001093
GCGCGGCCGGGGCGAGCAGGGCGACGCCGGCCAGGGCCGGCGTCAGCGTCGGGACACGCACGATGAGGGACCCTCTCGTCGGGGACGGGGCGGACGTCCGGCCGCTGTGCGGCGGACATCCAGCCCACTCTGGTGCGCATCCGCGCTCCCCGGCCGGACGAGCCGCTCCGAAGCGGCCGGATGGAGCAAGCATCTGACGCCCCGTGAGGGACGCCGCACAAGGAACCGCAGGTCGAACGGAGGGACATCGGCCGGGCCACGGCAGGAGCAGCGGTGGCCTTCGACAACAGGGGCCGGGGATCCGGGCCCGAGCCGGTCCGGATCCCCCGGCCGCCCGCGTCGGCGCGGGATCGGCGACGACAGCGTGTCCGCGCCACAGGGCATGAACTCCCCTGTCCTCTTGGGCAGTTCAGCCGCAGGGAGCCTCAGCATACGTAACTCCCCGGCGTGGTCACCAGCGCGGGCCCCCAACGGTCACCCGCGCGGGCTCCGATCGGTCACCCACGCGGCCTCGCGCCGGTCACTCGCGCGGCCCTCTTGCCGAGCCGTACCCGCCGCGCCATATTGGTCCGGACCTTTGCGTGATACCCATGCCGCCGTCCCGGGGGAGGCAGAGCCGTGCGACGCGTTCCATGGCCGCTCGTGCCGCTCTGCGGGGCCCTGCTGCTGGTCACGTCCTGCGGCTGGAGCCAGGCCGACGAAGGCGACGAAGGCCGGGCACCCGGCGCTCCGACCGGGGTCACCGCACAGGCGGGCAGTGCCACCAGCGTGCACGTGATGTGGAACGCGGTGCCGGACACCCCCGGTGTCCGCACCTACGAGGTGTATCGCGGCACCACAAAGGTGGAGGACGTGCCGGGTTCACAGCACATGGTGGACGTCACCAGGCTCAGGCCGTCCACCGTGTATGTCTTCACCGTGCAGGCCCGGGACACCGACGGGCGGCTCGGGCCGCCGAGCCGTGCGGTGCGGGCGCGGACACCGGCCGGGGCGCCGGCGGACCGCTCGGCGCCCACCCGGCCGTCGCATCCCGCCGGGCGGGTGCTCGGCGCCCGGGAGGTCCAGCTGTCCTGGGGCGCGTCCCGGGACGACCGGGGCGTGGCGTCGTACGACGTGTACCAGGGCGGGGCGAAGATCCACAGCGTGGGCGGGGACCAGACCGCGACCGTGGTCACCGGACTGCGCCCCGGCACCGGTTACGTCTTCACCGTGCGGTCCCGCGACGCCGCCGACAACCTCTCCCCCGCGAGCGCCCCGGTCCGCCTCACGACCCCGGGCACCGACGACGGCCGGAACACCGCGCCCACCGGTTTCACCGCGAAGACCCACCGGGCCGGCGGGGCGTACTACATCGACCTGTCCTGGGACCCGCCGCGCCTGGACGGGGTGATCACCGAGTACCAGATTCGGCTCGACGGCACCGCGGCGACGTCGCTGGTGTGGGGCGGCACACCACCGACCGGCCGGTCGCGCTACAGCTTCTACGTCGGCCGGTCCGCCGGCGAGGAACACCGGGTGCGGCTCCGGGCACGGCTGCCGGACGGCACGTGGGGCGGCTGGTCGCCGGAGCGAACGGTGACCACGGCAGCCCCGTAGAGGGCGCGGGACCGGGTCGGCAGACGGCTCCGCCATGTGGGCACCGCCCTGCGCCGGACGTGGGACACGGTCACCTGACCGGCCTCCTTCCAGGTGCGGCCGCCCCCGCGGCCACGTTGGCTGCTGCCCGGGCAGCACGGACGTTTCCCGACCCCCGGCGGCGCATGGGACGTACCGCCGACCGTGCCGCCGGAGGCCAGCCCATGCACACCTCGCGACTCCTCGTCCGCTCCGGTCTGGCCCTGGCGGCCGCCGCGGCGCTCCCCGCCGTCCTCGCCGGGCCGTCCGCCGCGGCCTCGGGCATCTCCGTCAGCACCACGGGGTCCGCCGTCTCGGTGGTCACCAGCGCGTGCTCCGAGATCAACGGCAGCTGGGGCAACGCGGCCCTGCTCACCAGCAAGCAGGCGAACTTCGCCCAGGGCCGGCAGGTGACTCTGGCGGGCACGTCCGTCAGCCAGTCCGCGGCCTGGTCGGGAGTGAGCCCGGGGACGTACACCGTGGTCGTGGTGTGCTCCAGCGGGAGCACCGCGGGCACCCAGTCGGTGACCGTCTCGTCCGGCTCCGGGCCGACGATCTCCTCGACGGCCTCACCGAAGACCTCGACGGCGACCTCGTCGACCTCGTCGACCTCGTCCACGGCCTCGCCGGCGCCCTCCCGGGGTGTGCTGGGCGGCCTGGGCGGTGCGGCCCGGGACTACGGCCCGCTGACGCTGGGCATCGGCGCGGCCCTGGTGGGCACCGGGGTCATCGCCACGGGCTGGTACCTGCGCCGGCGTTCGAAGCCGTACCGGCTCTGACGCACCGTCCGCGAACCCGGCTCAGTCGCCCTCGGGCAGTTCGGCGAACTCGGCCAGCGCGTGGGTGAGCCACTGGGTCCAGAAGGTCTCCAGGTCGATGCCGGCCCGCAGCACGAGATGGCGCAGCCGGTCCTCGGGAGCGTCCCGGTCCGGCGGGAAGTCGCGCTTCTCGATCTCCCGGTACTCGGCCAACTGCCGCCGGTGCAGCTCGAGATGGCGGCGCAGGTCCGCGTCCAGGCCCGCCGTGCCGACCACCGCCGCGGCCCGCAGCCGCAGCAGGAGCGTGTCCCGCAGCGGCTTGGGGTCCTGGGCGGCGGCGGTCCAGCGACCCAGTTCGGCACGGCCCGCGGGCAGGACCTCGTAGCTCTTCTTCTGCCCGCGGGCCGGCGCTTCCGTCGGCAGGGCGCGGATGAGGCCCTCGGCCTCCAGCCTCCCCAGCTCGCGATAGATCTGCTGGTGCGTCGCGGACCAGAAGTAGCCGATCGACTTGTCGAACCGGCGGGTCAGCTCCAGTCCCGACGACGGCTTTTCCAGCAGGGCGGTGAGGATCGCGTGCGGGAGTGACATGGCCTCATCCTAGGGATCGCCCGTACGGGGCGGCCTACAGCGCCGCCGCCAGCTCCGTGCCCTGCTTGATGGCCCGCTTGGCGTCCAGTTCCGCCGCGACGTCCGCGCCGCCGATCAGGTGGACGCTGCGCCCGGCGGCGGCCAGCTCCTCGTACAGGCCGCGGCGCGGCTCCTGGCCGGTGCACAGGACCACCGTGTCGACCTCCAGCACCGTGCTCTCGTCGCCGACCGTGATGTGCAGGCCCGCGTCGTCGATCCGGTCGTAGCGGACGCCCGGGACCATGGTCACGCCGCGGTGCTTGAGCTCGGTGCGGTGGATCCAGCCGGTGGTCTTGCCGAGCCCGGCGCCGACCTTGGTGGTCTTGCGCTGGAGCAGGTGCACCTGGCGGGGCGGGGTGGGCCGCTGCGGCGCGGCGAGGCCGCCCGGCGTCCGGTAGTCCATGTCGACGCCCCAGGCGCGGAAGTAGGTCTCCGGGTCCTCGCTCGCCTTGTCCCCGCCGTCGGTGAGGTACTCGGCGACGTCGAAGCCGATGCCGCCGGCGCCGAGGACGGCGACCCGGTCGCCGACGGTCGCGCCGCCCTGGAGCACGTCGAGGTAGCCGACGACGCGGGGGTGGTCGACGCCGGGGATGTCAGGGATGCGCGGGGTGACACCGGTGGCGACCACGACCTCGTCGTAACCGTCCAGGTCGGCGGCGGTGACCCAGGTGTCCAGGCGCACCTCGACGTCGTGCGCGTCGAGCTGGTGGCGGAAGTAGCGCAGCGTCTCGTCGAACTCCTGCTTGCCGGGGACCCTGCGGGCCACGTTGAGCTGGCCGCCGACCTCGCTCGCCGCGTCGAACAGGGTGACGGCGTGGCCGCGTTCGGCGGCGGAGATCGCGCAGGCGAGTCCGGCCGGACCCGCGCCCACGACCGCGACGCGCTTCTTCAGCCGGGTCGGGGAGAGCACCAGCTCGGTCTCGTGGCAGGCGCGCGGGTTGACCAGGCAGGAGGTGATCTTTCCGCTGAAGGTGTGGTCGAGGCAGGCCTGGTTGCAGCCGATGCAGGTGTTGATGGCCTCGGGCGTCCCGGCGGCGGCCTTGGCGACGAAGTCGGGATCGGCCAGCATCGGGCGGGCCATCGACACCATGTCGGCGTAGCCGCCCGCCAGCAACTCCTCGGCCATTTCGGGGGTGTTGATGCGGTTGGTGGTCACCAGCGGCACGGACACCTCGCCCATGAGCTTCTTCGTGACCCAGGTGTAGGCGCCGCGGGGGACGGAGGTGGCGATGGTGGGGATGCGGGCCTCGTGCCAGCCGATGCCGGTGTTGATGATCGTCGCCCCGGCGGCCTCGACCGCCCTGCCGAGAGCGATCACCTCGTCCAGGGAGGAGCCGCCCGGGACCAGGTCCAGCATGGAGAGGCGGTAGATGACGATGAAGTCCTCGCCGACGGCCTCGCGCACCCGCTTGACGATCTCGACGGGGAAACGCGTCCGGTTCTCGTAGGAGCCGCCCCAGCGGTCGGTGCGCCGGTTGGTCTGCGCGGCGATGAACTCGTTGATGAGGTAGCCCTCGGAGCCCATGATCTCCACGCCGTCGTAGCCGGCCTGCCGGGCGAGGCGGGCCGCGCGGGCGTAGTCGTCGATCGTCCGCTCGATGTCCGCGTCGGTCAGCTCGCGCGGCACGAAGGGGCTGATGGGCGCCTGCAGCGGGCTGGGGGCGACGAGGTCCTGGTGGTAGGCGTACCGCCCGAAGTGCAGGATCTGCATCGCGATCCGGCCGCCCTCGCGGTGCACGGCCTCAGTGATGACCTTGTGCTGCTCGGCCTCCGCCTCGGTGGTGAGCTTCGCGCCGCCCTCGTACGGCCGGCCCTCCTCGTTGGGTGCGATGCCGCCGGTGACGATGAGGCCCACGCCGCCGCGGGCGCGGGCCGCGTAGAACGCCGCCATGCGCTCGAAGCCGCGCTCGGCCTCCTCCAGACCGACGTGCATGGAGCCCATGAGCACGCGGTTGGGCAGGGTGGTGAAGCCCAGGTCGAGCGGGGTCATCAGATGCGGGTAACGGCTCATCGGGCCCTCCGTGCGCGGTGTCGTCGCCTCTTGTTGTAGAGGAAGCCAGAGCCTTTATGCAACTAGTTGCACAACTGGCGGGGGTGACACCGGCCACTCTGTACCTACTAGTATGTACATTCAGGAGGAACGAACCGACGCCCCCCGAGAGGACGTACCACCATGCCCTTCGTCCGCATAGACACGCTCGGCACCGACCCCGCCCGCCTCGACGCGCTCGGCCAGGCCGTCCAGGACGCCCTGGTGCAGACGCTCGGCGTCCCGCCCGACGACCGCTTCCAGGTACTGACCGGCCACGACGGCACCACCAGCACCCTGCGCTACGACGACCACCTGGGCCTGCGCAAGGACGACTCGGTGGTCTTCGTGGCCATCACCATGCGCTCGGGGCGCTCCCCGGAACTGAAGCGCGCGCTCTACCGGCGGATCGCCGAGCTGGTGCACGAGCGCACCGGCACCCCGCCGCGCGATGTCGTCGTCACCGTCACCGAGAACGCGCCCGTCGACTGGTCCTTCGGCGAGGGCGAGGCGCAGTACGCCCCGGCCGACGCGGAGCCGGCCGGGGCGTTGCCGTAGTGCGCGGGAGGGTCAGCGGCTGCGCAGGCGCAGATGCAGGTCCCTCTCCTGGTCGCCGGAGGCCGTGCAGGTCTCCTCGACGGTGAACATCGAGTCCAGGGTGTGCCGGAACCGGTCCACCGCCCAGTAGCCGCCCTGGACGTCCGCCTGGACGGACGCGTCGAGGTGGACCGGCGGGCAGCCCGGCCCCCGGGCGTCCGCGACGTCGTACGTGCCGAGCCACACCATCGGCCGGACCTCGTGGAGCTGCTGAGGGATCTCGTCCGCGCCCCGGTCGGAGGCGAAGCAGGAGCCCAGCGCGTCGAAGACGAGGCGGGCGTCCTCCTTGGAACCGCTGATCTCCACCGTGACGGTTTCCGGGTGCGACCGCTCCGTATGTGCCATTGATCGCTCCTTTCGTGCCGCGCCGCGGTGGAAGGGAGTACCCCGTCGAACCGCGTCCATCCCCAGGAAAGCACCACCGGCCGCCCGGCACACCCCAGGTGCGGTCAGCCGCGGGAGAACTTGTACGTCTTGCTGTCCGTCAGGATGCAGAAGCCCGGAGACATCACGATCACGCGCAGGATGCCGGTGCGGCGGTCGTAGTCGATGCCCTCGACCTCGAACGTTCCGGAGCAGGCACTGCGCAGCGGCAGCTGGCGCAGGGCGGTGACATGGCCGCTGACGTCTCCCGAGCCGCTGGGCGGGGCCGACAGGTCGATCTGGAGCAGCGGCTTGGTCATGCCGAAGAGGCTGCCGTCGGGGTCGTCGGAGGAGCACAGCAGGGTGGTGGGGCCGGAGAAGTCGCAGCCCTGGACGTCACGGACGGCGTGGTCCAGGTTGACGTTCGAGACCTGCGGCAGGTTCGCCGAGGGCGAGGTGGAGGGGTTGACGCCGGGGGTCGGGAAGACCAGCAGGCGGTTCATGGTCCCCCACTCGCCCGAGAGCATCCACTGGCCGTCGGGCGAGATCGCGTCCCAGGAGTTGTTCAGGGCCTCGCCGGGGCTCAGCGTGTGGACGTACTCCGACCAGGTGCCGTCGGGCGCCTGCACGCGGTACATCTTCGAGTTGCCGGAGTCCTGCTGGTAGGGCTCGATGTAGTAGCCGTTGTACGAGGCGTCGGGGTCGCCGACGTGGTTCCAGCCCCGGCTGGAGACACTGAGGGGAATGGTGCCGATACCGGTGTACCGGTTGGGGCTGTTCGCGGGGACCTCGACGGAGGTCAGTCCCTGGCTCTCGTCCAGCGGCCGGGCGCGGTCGGAGCCGGTCTCGGTCCAGGTGTCGGCCGCGGAGGCGGACACGGGCGCGGTGAGGGACACGACGGCGGCGGTGGCGAGGGTGACGAGTCCGGCGAGAACTACGTGACAACGTTGCCGGGCGGACGCGGGCATGGCCGACTCCTCGGACGGGATGGGGGCACAAGGCGGGCGGGCGGGAACACTCGGTCGGCGGACAGTCTGGCGTGGCGCGTTAGTCATGTACAGGCCAATGCAGCAACATGAGCGTGAACTCTCCCGGTCCGCCCAGGGGACGTGCAGGATGTCCGGGCAAGCGGTCGGGTCCCGGCGTGACGGCTTCGGCGGACGTGCACCGCTGTGGTGAGAGATGGTGGTGGTAACCGGCGACGGCGTCGGAGAGTCGGGTGTGAACGCGGTGGATCAAGGGGAGTCGGCACGGGGGACGTGCCGTGCGGACGGGCGAAGGCGGTGCATGGCATGAGTGCAGCCGGGGCTCCGGTGACGGCGGGTGGCGAGCCCGTGCGCGGGCCCGTGCGGCCGGGCGGCCTGCTCGACGTGCTGGGCGTGGCGTCGGTGGTGCTGGACACCACCGGCCGGATCGTGCTGTGGAGCCCGCAGGCGGAGGAGCTGTTCGGATACGGCGCGCAGGAGGCCCTCGGCCAGTACGCCGCCCGGCTCATGGTCGACGAGCGGCACTTCGAGCTGGTCGGCAAGCTCTTCGCCGATGTGATGCGCACCGGGCAGAGCTGGGCCGGCGGCTTCCCGATCCGGCACAAGGACGGCAGCACCCGTCTGGTGGAGTTCCGCAACATGCGGCTGCTGGACGACCGCGGTGACGTGTACGCGCTCGGGCTCTGCGCCGACCAGTCGACCGTACGGCGGCTGGAGCAGGACGTGGCGCTGTCCGAGCGGATGGTGAAGCAGTCGCCGATCGGCTACGCCGTCCTGGACACCCAGCTGCGGTACGTCTCGGTCAACCCCGCCCTGGAGAAGATCAACGGGGTGCCGGCCGGTGAGACCGTGGGGCACACCATGCGCGAGGTGCTGCCCATGCTGGACTCCGCGCCCGTGGAGGCCGACGCCCGGCGGGTGCTGGAGACCGGCGAGCCCGTGATCGACAACACGCTGGTCGGCCGCACCCCCGCCGACCCGGACCAGGACCACACCTGGGCGCACTCGATGTACCGGCTCGAGGACGCCATGGGCAACGTGCTCGGTGTGGCGATCTCGGTGGCCGACATCACCGAGCAGCACCGGGCCTCCCTGGAGGCGGAGGCCGCCCGGCGCCGGCTCGCGGTCATCGCCGACGCCTCCGCCCGGATCGGTACGACGCTCGACCTGGACCGCACCGCCTGCGAGCTGGCCGAGGTCGCCGTACCGGAACTCGCCGACGTGGCCGCCGTGGACCTGCTGGACTCGGTGGTGGACGGCCGGCCCAGCACGCTCGGCCCGTCGGAGTCCGCGGTGATCCGGGCTCTCGCGGTGCGCCCGCAGGACGGCTCGGACGCGGTACGGGCCGCCGACCCGCCCGGCCGGATCGCGACGTACGGGCCCGACCGGCTGATCACCGAGTGCGTACGCTCGGCCGAGGCGGTGCTGGTGCCGCAGGTGAAGGACGAGGACCTGCCGCGCATCGCCCGCTCCCCCGAGGCGGCCGAGGTGCTGGGCCGGGCGGGCCTGCACTCGTATCTCGCGGTACCGCTGATCGCGCGCGGCGAGGTGCTCGGCGCCCTGGACCTCAAGCGCACCCGCAATCCGGCGCCGTTCGACGAGGACGACGTCCTGCTGGCCCGGGAGCTGGCCGCCCGCGCGGCCGTGCAGATCGACAACGCGCGCTGGTACCAGAACGCCCGCAACACCGCCCTCACCCTGCAGCGCAGTCTGCTGCCCAGCCGTCCGCCGGTGACGACCGGCCTGGAGGTGGCCTCCCGCTACCAGCCCGCCGGGGCCACCAGCGAGGTGGGCGGCGACTGGTTCGACGTCATCCCGCTGGAGGGCGGCAAGACCGCGCTCGTGGTGGGCGATGTGATGGGCAGCGGACTCAGCGCGGCCGCGACCATGGGCCGGCTGCGCACGGCGACCACCACGCTGGCCGCCCTGGGCCTCGACCCGGCGCTGCTGCTGGAGCACCTGGACAAGACGACGTCGGCCCTGGACCACTCCATTGCGACCTGCATGTACGCCGTGCACGATCCGCATCTGCGGCAGTGCCGGATCGCCAACGCCGGCCATCTGCCGCCGGCCCATCTGCGCCCGGGCCGGCCGCCGGAACTGCTCGACCTGCCGACCGGGGTGCCGCTGGGCGTGGGCGGGATCGCCTTCTCCACCGTGACCGTGGACTTCGAGCCCGGCGACGAGCTGGTGTTCTACACCGACGGGCTGGTGGAGACCCGCCGCCACTCCCTGGACGAACGCCTGGACTTCCTGCTGTCCCTGCTCGACGACCCGGCCCGCCCCCTGGAGGAGACCTGCGACTTCCTTCTGCGGACCCTGCACCACCCCGACAACCACGACGACGTCGCCCTGCTCATCGCCCGGGCGCAGGAACTGCCGTAGCGGGGAGGGGAGTCAGGGCCGTACGCCGATCACCACGTGCGCGGACAGCTCCTCCGACACCGCCAGACGGGCCGTCAGTCCCGCGTCCGCGAAGGCCCGTACGGCGGCCGGTGCCTGGCGTTCGCTGGTCTCGGTCAGCAGGCAGCCGCCCGGTGCGAGCCACTCGGGTGCCCCGGCGGCCACCCGGCGCAGCACGCCCAGGCCGTCGGTGCCGCCGTCCAGGGCGACGCGCGGTTCGTGGTCGCGGGCCTCGGCCGGGAGCAGGGGCAGTTCGTCGGTGGGGACGTACGGCACGTTGGCGGCGAGGATGCCGACACGGCCGCGCAGTGCGGCGGGCAGGGCGTCGTAGAGGTCGCCCTGGTGGGCCCGGCCGTCGAAGGGGGCGAGGTTGCGCAGGGCACAGCGTACGGCGGCCGGGTCGATGTCGGCGGCGTGCACCTCGGCCGGGTCGAGGGCGGCGGCGAGGGCCGCGCCGAGGGCGCCGGAGCCACAGCACAGGTCCACGACGACGCGCGCCCGCGGCGCCTGGGCCAGCGCCTGGTCGACCAGGAACTCGGTACGGCGGCGGGGGACGAACACCCCTGGTTCCACCGTGACGCGCACTCCGTGGAACTCGGCCCAGCCCAGGATGTGTTCGAGCGGGTGCCCGGCGGCGCGCCGTTCCACCATGGAGGCCGCCTCCCCGGGCGTGCTGGCGGTGGCGAGGATCAACTTCGCCTCGTCCTCGGCGAAGACACACCCGGCGGCGCGCAGGGCGGAGACGAGAGCGGCGGGGGAAGAGGAGGACAGGGAACCAGGAGAGGACATGGGGGCCGAAAGCCTTTCGGAGCGCGGGGCTTCAGGGCGCTCTCGCGGTCACCGCTGCCGGTGCACCGTCCGCGACCGGACGCCCACACTACCCCACAGGGGGACGCCGGTTCCGGGCGGGAAAAACGCCTCGCGCGGTGCCGGGCGGGCGGGTACGCTCGCCCCGATGACGACTCACGCCTCGCAGAGATTGGGGGTCCCGTCCGCGCAAGGTGAGCGCTGATGCTCCCTTCCACCGCGTACGGGGATTCCCGGCTTTCCATGTGGCTGCGCGTACGGACGTACGCCGTGCCACCGTCCATGATCGAGCTCGCCACCGGCCGCCGCGCCGCCGGGGACTGGGCCGGTGCCTGCGCCGCCGCCCGGATCGACGTCGACCTCGATCTGCGTTCCGTCGCCCGCGCCCACGGCGGGGAGATCGCGGCCCGGATCCGCGCCGACCTGCGCCGTCTCGCCCCGGACCTGCTGCGCTGGCACATGCCGAGGATCGCGCCCGACGGGCTGCTGCGCCCCGGCCTGACCCTGACGCTGGCCCGGTACGAGCGGCTCGGCCGGGCCGGACCGCTGCACCTGGTGGCCCGTACCCCACCCGCCTGGGCGGACGCCGGCCAGCGGATCAGCCTCGCCCTGTTCGATCCGGCCGACGCGCCCGCCGGCCGCCATCCCCATCCTCGCCCCCACCGCCGCTACCGGCTCGATCTGCACCGGCACCTGTGGGACGCGAGCAGGGCCGGCGAGCTCCACGACCGGTCGGGCGCCGGCGGTCCCGCGCCGCCGGAGCACGATCCGCTGGGTCTCGTCCCGCCGGGACATGGCTGTGCCGTCGGCCGGTGGGCGGCCGAGGCGGGCATCCTGCTGCGCGCCGACGGACACACCGGCTCAGCCTTCGCCGTACGGCTCGGGGGCGGCCGCCGGTTGCTCCTGGCGGTGGCGGCGAACGGGGGCGGCACGCCGGAGCCGATCGAGAACCGGTGCGGAGCCCACCCGCCTGACGGGACCCCGGCCCCGGCCAGGACGCGGCACCATGGCCGACCGCACCACGTCGCCGACGGGCGCAACGCGCCGGATCCGGCCGAATACCCACGCGCGGCGCGGCCGACCGACGGGACGCCAGGCCCGGCCCGGCTCTCACACCGGGTCGCGAACCCTGATGGTGCGCCGCACCTGCGGATCGTCGACGAGTTGCCGCCGGGCGGTCTCTCCGCCGTACCGGTGCTGCCCGAGGCGGCGACCTGGGTGGCGCCGGATCTGGAGTTGCTGCGTGCCGGACTGATCGGCGCGGACCGGCTGCATCCGCTGGTCGCCGCCGCGCTGCTGCCCGGCCCCAGGGCGCCCGGTACGCTCCGCGACCCGGATCCGGTGGAGCGGGCGCGTCAGGTGGAGTGCCGGGGAGCCACGCACCGGATCGGCCTGGTCGACGGTGTCCTGGTACCGCTGGACCACGATCCGGACGAGATCCGGCGCGAGGAGCTGCTGGCCGGGCTCGGCGGACCACCACTGCCCTGTCTGCGGGTCATCGACGAGGCGCACCGGCGTCCCGACTGCCTGGCCGGTGTGCGGGAACGGCTGGACCACGGTGACACCGAAGGCGCCCTGGCCGTGGTCGAAGGGCTGCTGGGCCCCGGCGCGGTGCTGCGCGAGGGGCCGCTGCGGGACGAGCTCACGGCGGCCGCCGAACGGCGCATCGCCTACGGGCTGTACCGGGCCGGTCTGACCGGCCCCGGCGGCACCTCCAGCGGCCCGAGCCGCCGCACTCTCCGAGGCCGCCGCCCCACCCGACGGCAGTCCCGCCCCGTCACTTTCTTCTGAACCTCCCTCTGAACTTCCTTTCTCTTCCGCCCACTTCACACCCACAGGTGATCCCACGTGACTGCTGCCACCGCTCCTGCCTCCCTCGTCCCCCAACTCGACGTCGCCGACGCCCTGTTGGACCTGCTCCGCGACACGACCACCGAACCCCGCTCCGACGTCCGGCTGGAGGCGCTGACCCTGGCCGTGGCCGCCGACCTTCCGGTGCTGCTGTGGGGCGAGCCGGGCATCGGCAAGACGGCGGCGCTGACCCAGCTCGCCGGTGCCCTGGACCTGCCGTTGACCACCGTGATCGCGAGCGTCCACGAACCGTCCGACTTCTCCGGCCTGCCCGTCCTGGGAGACGATCCGGCGGTGCAGGGCGTCCCGATGGCCCCGCCGGACTGGGCGGTGCGGCTCGTGCGGGCCGGGCGGGGCCTGCTGTTCCTGGACGAGCTGTCCACCGCTCCCCCGGCGGTGCAGGCGGCCCTGCTGCGGCTGGTGCTGGAGCGGCGGATCGGCGCGCTGCGCCTGCCGCCCGGGGTGCGGATCGTGGCCGCCGCCAACCCGCGCTCCTCGGCGGCCGACGGCTGGGAGCTGAGCCCGCCGCTGGCCAACCGGTTCGTGCATCTGCAGTGGGCCCACGACCACGACGTGGTCGTACGGGGCCTCGGCGGGACCTGGCCGCATGCGACTTTGCCCCGGCTCGATGCGGGGCGGCTGCCCGAGGCCGTGGCCTTCGCCCGGCGCGCGGTGTGCGAGTTCCTCGTCGCGCGGCCGGGGCTGGTGCACCGGCTGCCGAGCGGGGAGAGCCGGCGGGGCGGGGCGTGGCCGTCGCCCCGGAGCTGGGAGGCGACCCTGCGGCTGATCGCGTTCGCGACCGCCGCGGGATCGGCGCGGGACGTGCTGTCGCTGCTGGTCCGGGGCACCGTGGGGGACGGTCCCGGGCTCGAGCTGCTGGCGAGCCTGGACCGGATGGACCTGCCCGACCCCGAGACGCTGCTCGCCGACCCGGCGGGTGCCGAACTGCCCGAGCGCGGGGATCTGCGGCAGGCCGTGCTCGACGGGGTGGTGGCCGCGGTCCGGGGGCGCCCGGAGCGGGCGCGCTGGGACGCGGCCTGGGCGGTGCTGGTGCGGGCGATGGAGACCGGGGCGCCGGACGTGGTGGTCGTGCCGGCGACCACGCTGGCCTCCCTGCGCCGGGACGACTGGGACGTACCGGCGGCGGTCGAGCGGCTCGCCGGGGTGGTGTCGCTGTCCCGGCGGGCCGACCAGGCCGCCCGGGTCGCCGGGGCACGCCGATGACGGCGGACACGCCCGGCACGCTGGACCTCGGCAAGCTGTTGGCCGCGCGGCTGCACGCGGCCCGCGTCCGGCCGTACCTGGCGACGGCCCTGTTCGCGCTGCGGCCGGTGGAGTCGCGGGAGGTTCCGACGATGGGGGTGGACCGGTACTGGCGGTGCTATGTCTCCCCGGCGTTCGTGGACCGCACACCGCTGGAGGAGCTGGCGGCGGTGTGGGTGCACGAGGTGGCGCATCTGCTGCGCGACCATCACGGGCGCAGCGAGCGGTACGCCCGCGAGCACCAGCTGTCCGGGCCCGCGGAACGGCTGCGGATGAACATCGCCGCGGACTGCGAGATCAACGACGATGTGTACGGCGACGGGCTGGTGGAGCCCGAAGGCGCCGTGACACCGGGGAGGTTGGGGCTGCGGCCGGGTGAGCTGATGGAGGACTACCTGCGGCATTTCCGGCTCGGGCCGCGGCTCGAGCGGCTGGCCTGGCTGGACTGCGGCAGCGGCGCCGACGGGCTGGACAGGGCGTGGGAGCTGGGGCCGGACGGTGCGCACGGGCTGAGCGAGCAGGAGCGGGACGCGGTGCGGTTCCGGGTGGCGCAGGGCATCAAGGGCAGCCCGGGCGACGCACCGCAAAGCTGGCGGCGGTGGGCGGAGGAGGTGTTCCATCCGCCGCAGCCATGGCGTCAGTTGCTGGGCTCGGCGCTGCGGTCGGCGGTCTCCGCGCCGGGTGCGGGCGAGGACTACAGCTACGGCCGTCCGGCGCGGCGGTCGGCCGGGCTGCCCGGTGTCGTCCTGCCGAGTCTGCTGCGACGGCCGCCCCGGGTGTGCGTCGTCATCGACACCTCGGGGTCGGTCAGCGACGCCGAACTGGGCAGCGCGCTGCTGGAGGTGGCCGCGATCTGCCGGGCCCTGGGCGGCCGGCGGGACCTGGTCTCCGTGCTGTCCTGCGATGCCGCGGCCCGGACCGTGCAGCCGCTGTGCCGGACGGAGGGCATCGAGCTGGTGGGCGGCGGCGGGACGGATCTGCGCACCGGGTTCGCCCGCGCGCTGAGGACACGGCCCGACGCGGTGGTGGTCCTGACCGACGGTCAGACGCCGTGGCCGGACGAGCGGCCGTCGTGCCGGACGGTGGTGGGGCTGTTCTCCCGGGCCGGTGGGTCGTACGACGAGGACGATCCCGACTACCTGCCGGACACGCCGCCGGCGTGGGCGCGGGTGGTGACGATCGGGTCGGCGGCGGGATGACACGGCGGGCAGGGGCCCGTCCGACGACGTGCCGGCTGGGAGCCCCGCCCGTCACCGGGCGCGCTCCCTGTCCCCGACGTCATCGGGTCAGACGCCGACCGTCTCCTCGATCTCCTCCTCGGCCTTTTCCTCGGCAGTCCGCGCCGCCTCCCGCCGGGCCGGCAGCACGGCGGGCGTGGCGGTCACCTCGGTCGCGGTCGCGGCGCCGGTGTGGCCGGCCGCGTGCCGGGCCCGGCGGGGCCGCTCGTACAGGGCGGCGATCCCGGTCACGACCAGGCCCACCAGCAGCCAGATGGCGAGGGTCCACACGTTGCGCGCAAGACCGTCCTCGCCGAAGTACAGCAGGCTGCGGACGCCCTCGACGAAGCCGGCGCCGTTCCAGAAGGCGTGCAGCGTGCCGAAGAAGCCGTTTTGCAGCTCGGGCCGGAACAACCCGCCGGAGCTGGTGAAGTTCAGCATCACGAACAGCACCATCATGGTGAGCGTGGTCCACCGCTTCAGGAAGGTGTGCAGGCCGACGCCGACGAAGAGGATGCCGGCCGAGTACAGCCAGGCCAGGCCCCACACGCCCGCGAGGTCGTGGTGGGCGAGGTGGAACACCGGTCCGGCGAGCAGTGCGCCGATGCCGCTGACCACGGCGGAGACACCGAGCGCCAGCAGCGCCCGTACCCGCATCGCGAGGGCGGCGCCCGCGGCACCGAGGGCGGCGACCGAGGCGTAGGAGCCGATGCTGAGGGCGATCAGCAGGAAGAACAGGCCCTGCCCCGTGGGGTCGTCGGCGACCGGCTCGGCCACGTCGGTGACCTTCAGCGGCACGCCCTCCTTGGCCGCGACCGGCGTGAAGACCTTCTCGACCGCTGTCGCGCCCATGTCGGAGGCGGCGCTCGCCACCAGCAGCTCGGGGGCCTTGGCGCTCGGCACGTAGGCGCCGGTCACCTCGCGGGACTTCAGCAGGTCGACGGCGTCGGCGCGGCTCGCGACCGTGCGGACGTCGAGCCTGTCCCCGGCGGTGTCCTTGACCGTCTGGGCGAACACCTTCGCCCGCGGGGCGCTGCCGACCACGGCGACCGGCAGGTGGTGCGGCTCCGGGGTCACGAAGGCCCCCATGTACGCGAGCCCCATGCCCAGGCACATCAGCAGCGGGGTGATCAGGTGCGTGAGCACATGGCGCAGTGCGGGTGACCTCATCGCGCGCGACCTCCAAGTAGTTGGCTTATACAACTCTCACATCAAGTTGTACTATACAACTAGAACGCCGGAGGAGGTATTCCCGTGAGCACAGCGGAGTCGGCCGTCGAGACGATCCAGCGCGAGATGACCATCTTCGCCCGCCGGGCCCGCGCCTCGGCGGGCCGTATGCATCCCGAGCTGTCCCTGGTGTCGTACACCCTCCTCGGCCATCTGGAGGAGCAGGACGGCTGCCGGGCGACGGACCTGGCCGCCCACTACGCCCTGGACAAGTCCACCGTCAGCCGCCAGGTGGCCGCGCTGGAGCGGACCGGGCTGATCGAGCGCCGCCTGGACCCGAAGGACCACCGGGTCCAGGTGCTCCATCTGACGGAGGCCGGCCGGGAGATCCTCGCCCAGGTCACCCGCAGCCGCCGGGCCGCGTTCCGCGAGCGGCTCGCCGACTGGCCGGAGGAGGACCTGGTGCGCTTCGCGGCCTACCTGGAGCGCTACAACGCGGGCCCGGGCGCGGCCGGGGCCGACTGAGCCCTCCGCGGTCCGGCGGCGCTCATGCCACCGGAACCGCGGCCCGCTCGCCGGCCGGCCGCTGCGGGGCGCGCGCCGCGAGGAAGGCCGTACGGCGGCGCAGCCGGAAGCCCAGCGACTCGTACAGCCGGATCGCGCCCGTGTTCCGCGCGCTCGTGTGCAGGAACGGCGTCTCGCCGCGCTCACGGATGCCGTGCGCGACCGCGAGGATCAGCCGGGTGGCGAGGCCCTCGCCGCGGAAGGCGGGGTCGGTGCACACCGCGCTGATCTCGGTCCAGCCCGGCGGGTGCAGCCGCTCCCCCGCCATGGCGACCAGCGCGCCGCCGCGGCGGATGCCGAGGTAGGTGCCGAGCGCGACGGTGCGCGGCAGGAACGGCCCCGGCCGGGTCCGCGCCACGAGGTCGAGCATCTCGGGTACGTCCGCCGGGCCGAGGCGGACCGCCTCCGCGTCCGGCGCGGCGGCGAGACCGGCGTCCACGAGTTGCACGCCGTCGACCCAGAAGGTGACCTCCCAGTCGTCCGGCACCTCGCTGTGATAGCCCGACAGCGGGATCTCCGCGCCGGGGCCGGCCAGCGCGGCCAGGTCCGCCCAGTCCCTCGCGTCCGGTTCGCCGGGCAGTGCCAGCCAGGGAGAGACGTCGACCGGGTAGCGCAGCACGCGGCCGCGCCGCTCGGCGAAGTGGGCGTGCGGACCGGTCAGGGAGGCGAGGGCGGGGTTGTCGAGGACGTGCGGGGCGCCGGCGGCGGGCCCGTCACCGACACCCGCTCCGGCTATGAGACTCACGCGCCCACCTCGATCACGATCTTGCCGAGGGCGTGCCCGTCCTCCACGGTGCGCAGCGCCCGGCCGGCCTGCTCCAGTGGGAAGGTGCGGGTGATGTGCGGCTTCAGGGCGCCGCGTACGGCGAGGTCGGCCACCGCCTCGAGGACGGCGGCGGTGCGGACCCGCTGGACGGGGGCGCCGCCGAGCGCGGTCACGGCCTCCTTCGGCGAACCCGCGGTGACCAGCTTGCCGCGGTCCTTCAGCACGTCGGCGACCGCGGTGAGCACCGGGTCGCCCACCAGGTCGTACACCCCGTCGATCCCGTCCGGCGCGGCGGCCCGCACCCGCTCGGCCAGATCGGGCCCGGAGGAGACGTGCACGGCGCCCAGCGACTCCACGAACTCCCTCTTGCTCTCGCTCGCCACGCCCACGACCCGCAGTCCGAAGGAGTGGGCGATCTGTACGGCCGCGCTGCCGACGCCGCCGCCCGCGCCCGTGACGAGCAGCGTCGAGCCACCGGGCAGGGCGAGCTGGCGGACGCCGTCGTAGGCGGTGGCGGCGGCGACCGGGAGGGTGGCGGCGTCACGGAAGGACAGCGCGGCGGGCTTGTGGGCGGTCATGTCGGCGGCGAGCAGGGCGTACTCGGCGTAGGCGCCCTGGGCGGCGCTGCCGAACACCTCGTCGCCCGCGGCGAAGCCGGTGACCCCGGGGCCGGCCTCCTCGACGACACCGGCGGCCTCGCTGCCGAAGACCGCCGGAAAGACACGCTCGCTCTCGCCTGGGCGGCGGAAGCCCTGGCGCAGCTTCCAGTCGACGGGGTTGACGCCCGCCGCGCGGACCGCGACCAGGATCTCGCCGGGGCCCGGGCGGGGGCGGTCGAGGTCGGTCAGCGCCTCGGTCTCCGGTCCTCCGTGCCGCGTGTAGACGTACGCCTTGGGCATGCTCTTCCCTCGCTTCTCTCGCGCTGTCACCGGTCTACCGGTGCCGGCATCGAGCGCAAAGGAGAAGCGCCGCAGAGCTATTCCCCTGGTCCGAAAACGTTCATACGGCCGCAATCATCCGGCGTGAGGAGCGGAGACCGGGGATGGAGCACGCGGAACGACCCCGTACCGTTGAAGGATGAACGTCACGCGAGGCTTCACGGGCCGCCCCCGCGTCCACAACCCGGGGCTGCCGCCCGGACAGTACGACGCGGGCGAGGACTGGCCCGTCCTGTCCGCCGAGGTCACCCCCGACCTCACGCCGGCCGACTGGTCCTTCCGGATCGACGGCCTGGTCGAACGGCCGCACACCTGGGACTGGGACGAGGCGCACGCGCTGCCGGCATCGGCGTACGACGGCGACATCCACTGTGTGACCGGCTGGTCGAAGTTCGGCGTACGGTTCGGCGGAGTCTCCCTCGACGCGTTCTTCCATGTGGTCCGGCCCCATGTGTCCGCCACCCATGTGGTCGCCCGCTCCCACACCGGCTACACCACCAGTCTTCCGCTCGCCGACGTCACCGGCGGACGGGCCTGGATCGTCTGGGAGTACGACGGCACGCCACTGCCCGCCGAGCACGGTGGCCCGGCCCGGCTGCTGGTGCCCCACCTGTACTTCTGGAAGAGCGCCAAGTGGATCGCCGGGCTCACGCTCCTCGACCACGACGAGCCGGGCTTCTGGGAGGGCAACGGCTACCACGAACGCGGCAACCCCTGGGAGGAGCAGCGGTACTCCGGTGACTGACACAGTGACGACGAACCCGGGCCCCCACGCCGCCCACCCGGAACCGGGACCTCCGTCCGCGCCCCGGGACCCGGCCCCCGGCACCGCGAACCCGGAGCCGACGACTCCCCTCCCGGACACGGCCGCCGGCACCACGGCACCGGAAGCAGGCGCTCGGGCACCGCAGGCGTCCGCGCTCGCCGCGGCCCCGGGACCGGCCGCCGGGACTGTACCCGGGAACCGGAACACGAACATTCCGGCCCCGGCAGCAGCCGCTCCCCCACCGAACGAGCCCGCCCCCACCAAGGCCCCCGCCCCGGATGCGGGCACGCCCACCACGGCCCCGGACCCGGCCGTCCCCGCCGCGCCCCCCAGGGCCGGCGTTCGTGTCCCGCGTTTCGCCGTGCCCGGGCGGATCGCGGTGAGTGAGCAGGTGGCGGCGGTGTGGCAGATCGCCACCGTGGCGGAGGTCAGGCGGGAAACGCCGCGCGCGGCCACGTTCCGGCTGGCGGTGCCGGGCTGGGCGGGGCATCTGCCCGGGCAGCACCTGATGCTGCGTCTGACCGCGCCGGACGGTTATGTGGCCCAGCGCCACTACTCGATCGCGTCGGCGCCGGACGACTCCGGGCACATCGAGCTGACTCTGGACCAGGTGCCGGACGGCGAGGTCTCCGGCTGGTTCCACACGGTCGCCCGCCCCGGTGACACGGTCGAGGTGCGCGGACCGCTGAGCGGTTTCTTCGCCTGGCCGGGCGACCGGCCCGCGCTGCTGGTCGGCGCCGGCTCCGGGATCGTCCCGCTGATGTCGATGGTGCGGCACCACCGCAGGCGCGGTCTCACCGTGCCGCTGCGCATGCTGGTGTCCGCGCGCAGCCCCGAGGAGCTGATCTACGCGGCCGAGCTGGGCGCGGAGACGACGCCGGTGTTCACTCGCAGTGCCCCACAGGGTGAGCCCGTGGGACGTATGGCGGCCGCACATGTGGCGCCGCTCCTGGCCGAGCGGCCTCCCGGTGGGTGGGAGGCCTATGTGTGCGGATCCAACGGGTTCGCCGAGCACGCGTCCCGGCTGCTGGTCGCGGCGGGCCAGCCGGTGGACCGGATCCGGATCGAGCGTTTCGGCTGACCGTCCGGGTCGCGCGCCGGGGCCGTACGCGCGGTCCTGGGGCGCGTGGCTCATTCCGTGCTCCAGGTGGGCTCGAAGTCGCGGCTCGCGGCGTGAGCGAGGTGCTCCGTACGGGGTACGAAACGGGTGTGGACGCTCGTGTGCGTGAGCGGCGGGGGTGACGGGCCGTCTGGACCGGCTCGTCGGCTCTCCGGCTCCGACGGTGCGAGGAGGTGGACATGCGTACCCGGGTGCGTGGCTGGCGCTGGCAGCGCAATCCGCTGCGGCGCCGCTCGGATGTCGTGGAGGCCTGGACGATGCTGATCGTGGCCGTCCTGCTCTTCGTCGTCACACCGCTGGCGGGCGCGGCCGCGGGCCTGCGCGCGCATGACACGGCCCGTGCCATCGCGGCGGCCCAGCGGGCCGAGCGCCACCGGATCCGCGCGCAGGTGATCGGCGCCCCGCCCGAGCGGCTCTCCACCGAGCAGGGCGGGCGCGCGTACGCGTACCGCGCCCAGGTCCGCTGGACCGAGCCCGGCAAGGGGACCCGTACGGCATGGGCCCGGGTGCCGGCGGGCACTCATACCGGTGACACGGTCTCGGTGTGGTTCGACGAGGGCGGCCGCAGTGTCGCGCCGCCGCCGGACGACGCGGCGGTGTGGCAGCACGCGGTGACCGTCGGCCTGGTCGCGGCGGGCGGTACGGCGGCCGTGGTGCTGCTCGGACACGCCGTGGAGCGCCGGATCGCGCTGCGCCACCGGCTGGCGGAGTGGGAACGGGAGTGGGCGCGGACGGGACCGAGGTGGACCCAGCCGCGGGCGTGAGGGCAGGTGCCCGGCCGCCGGGCGGGGGCAAACGCTTACTGGTCAGGTCTCCGGCACCCACGTACGGTGAGCTGACGCAGTCTCCCTTCGCAAAGGTGGTTGTACATGGCCTTGTTCGACCTGCCCCTGGACGAACTTCGCGAGCACCGCAGCGAGTCCACCGAGCCCGAGGACTTCGACGCCTTCTGGGCCAAGACCCTCGAGGAGGCGCGCGAGCACGAGCTGGACGCCCGCTTCGAGCCGGTGGACACCGGGCTGTCGACGGTCCAGGTGTTCGACGTGACGTTCGCGGGGTTCGGCGGCCACCCGGTCAGGGGCTGGCTCCGGCTGCCGGCCGGCGCGGCCGAACCCCTGCCGCTGATCGTGGAGTTCGTCGGTTACGGCGGCGGGCGCGGGCTGCCGCACGAGAGCCTGCTGTGGGCCTCGACGGGCCGGGCGCACTTCGTGATGGACACCCGCGGTCAGGGCAGCGCCTGGGGCGCCGGGGGCGGCACGGCGGACCCGGTGGGCGCGGCCCCGGCGTACCCCGGCTTCATGACGCGGGGCATCGACGCGCCGGAGAACTACTACTACCGCCGGGTGTACACGGACGCCGTACGCGCCGTCGAGGCGGCCCGCTCGCACCCGCTGACCGACTCGGGCCGGACCGTGGCGCTCGGCGCCAGCCAGGGCGGCGGCCTCACCCTGGCCGTCGGCGGTCTGGTCCCCGACCTGGTCGCGGTGGCGCCGGACGTGCCGTTCCTGTGCGACTTCCCGCGCGCGACGACGCTGACGGACCGGCACCCCTACCGCGAGATCGGCCTGTTCCTCAAGACGCACCGGGGCCGCTCGGCGGAGGTGCTGCGCACGCTGTCCTACTTCGACGGGGCCCACTTCGCGGCCCGCGGCCGGGCCCCGGCCCTCTTCTCGGCGGCGCTGGAGGACCAGACCTGCCCGCCGTCGACCGTGTTCGCCGCGTTCAACGCATGGGCGCACGAGGACAAGGCGATCGAGGTCTACGACTTCAACGACCACGAGGGCGGCGGTCCCTTCCACGAGGCGGAGAAGCTGCGCTGGCTGCGGTCGTACGCCTGAGGCGGCGGGCGGGCGTGAGAGCGTGCCGGACACTTCCCTCCGGTCCGACCAGTCGGTACGTTCGGGGCACCCTGGTCGCGGCGTCGCGGCCCGGGTTTCCGGCGACGACGGAGGTCCCATGTCCGCGCACGAGACACAGGTCCACGGCCACTGCGACGCGCGCTTCGCGGCGGTGCGGGAGGCGTTCGGGGACAACTTCCGGGAGCGGGGCGAACTCGGCGCCGCGGTGACGGTGACCGTCGACGGCACCACCGTGGTGGACCTGTGGGGCGGCTGGGCGGACGCGGCCGGCACCCGGCCGTGGCAGCGGGACACGCTGGTGAACGTGTGGTCGACCACCAAGGGCCCGGTGGCGCTGTGCGCGCATCTGCTCGCCGACCGGGGACTGCTCGACCTCGACGCACCCGTGGCCCTGTACTGGCCGGAGTTCGCGGCGGCCGGCAAGGAGAAGGTGCTCGTACGGCATCTGCTGTCGCACCGCGCCGGGCTGTCCGGGCTGCGCGAACCGCACTCCCTGGCGGACCTGTACGACTGGGAGCTGACGACCGCGCGGCTGGCGGCGACCGAGCCGTGGTGGGAGCCGGGCACCCGCTCCGGCTATCACGCGCTGACGTACGGCCACCTGGTCGGCGAGGTCGTCCGGCGGATCTCGGGGCTGCGGCCGGGGGCCTTCCTGGAGCGGGAGGTGACCGGGCCGCTCGGGATCGACTTCACGGTCGGACTGCCGGCGAAGGAGGCGGGCCGGGCGGCCGAGCTGGTGCGTCCGCCGACCGCCTCCCGCGGTGAACAGGCGGCGGTCTTCAGCCAGTTGGTGCCCGCCGCGCTGGCGGCGCTGGCGAATCCGTTGGTCGGCGCGGCCGAGGCGAACACGCCCGAGTGGCGGGCGGCGGAGATTCCCGCGGCGAACGGGCACGGCACCGCACGCGCGGTCGCCGCACTGTACGGCGTCTTCGCCGGGCGCGGTCGCCACGGCGAGCGGCGCCTTCTGTCGCCGGAGGCGGCGGAGCGGGTGCGCGAGGGCCAGGGAAGCTGCCGCGATCTGGTGCTGGGCGCGGGCTTCGAGCGCGAGACCGAGGCGGGGCTCGGTCTGTGGCTGAGCGGTCCGCAGGGATCGTACGGCCCGAATCCGCGGGCCTTCGGTCATGACGGGTTCGGCGGCTCGTGCGGGCTCGCCGACCCGGAGGCGGGCGTGTCACTGGGGTACGTGATGAACCGCATGGGGCCGCGCATCGCCGACGACCCACGGAAGATGGCGTTGATCGACGCCCTGTACAGCGCCCTGTGACGGCGTGATCGCGCGGGCGGGTTTCGGCCGAACCGGCAGACCGCTCTTCCCTCGTGGTTTAGACCAATGCTAAGTGTGGTCGCGCAACGAGCCCGCACGACTACGTCTTGTCACAACAGGAGGGCGCGGCATGGCCCGCACCACCCCGCACGAACCCGCCCTGAGCGACGACCGGCCCCTGTACGGAAGGATCGCGGCGCTGCTCCTCGACGAACTGCGCGCCGGCACCATCCCGCCGGGCGAACGGCTGCCGGGCGAACGGCACTTGGCCGCCTACTTCCAGGTCAGCCGGGAGACCGTCCGGCAGGCGCTGGAGGTGCTGCGGCGCAGCGGTGCCGTCTCCACCGACCGCCGGGGCAGCCATGCCACGCTGCCCGCCCGGCCGGTCGCGACGCCGGGGACGCCGGCCTTCCCGCTGGGCGCCCGCTCGGCGGACCCGTCCGCGGTCGACCGGGCCACGGTGACCTGGGAGGCGCCGCCGGAGGAGCACGCGCGGGCGCTGGGCCTGGCCCCGCACCGGCCCACGCTGGTGCACCGCTACCGGTCGGCCACGCCGGACGGCCGGTCGCTGCGGACGGCGGTGTCGTCGTTCTCGGCGGTGGCCCTGGCCGAGGTGGCGGAGCTGGCCCGCTACCGGGGCCGGGCCGACGGCACCACTCCCGCGCAGCTGCGGCGGGCCTACGACTGGATGCGCAAGGCGGGCCTGTCCCTGCACCACCGCGATTCCATCACCCAGGTCGACGGCGCCTCCTCGGTGCGGGTGACCCGGCGGGTGCACGACCAGTACGCCCGGCCGCTGGAGATCACGGATCTGGTGGTGGACGCCGAACGGGACGCGCTGGTCTACGAGTTCACGCTGCCCGCGGCCGGCTGAGTCCGCCGGGCCACCACCAGCCGGGCCCGTGGGCTGCCGTCGCCGCGCCGCCCGAACTCGGGCAGGGGGTGCAGCTCGACGCTGAACCCGGCCCGGCCCAGCTCGCCGAGCACGCCACCGAGCCGGAAGGCCCGGTAGTACATGACGAACGGCGGCCGCCACAGCGCGTTGCGCACCCGCATCACCGCGTCGAAACCGAGCAGCAGCCAGAAGCCGGCCTGCGTCGGACGGGGCGGGGCGAGCACCGGGAAGGCGAACCGGCCGCCCGGCCGCAGCACGGAGTGGACCTGGGCGAACAGACCTGGCAGTTCGCGCGGCAGGAAGTGACCGAAGGCCCCGAAGGAGACGACGAGATCGAAGGCGGCCGCGAACGGCAGGGCTCGGGCGTCGCCGCGCACCCAGGCGACCTCGGGCCCGCCGCCGGGCCGCACCCGGTGCCGGGCGACGTCCAGCATGCCCGCGCTGAAGTCGACCCCGGTGACGCTCCGGCGGCACAGCCCGGTGAGCACCTCGGCGCCCGCGCCCGTGCCGCAGCACAGGTCGAGTCCGTCCTCGAACGGGCCGAGCGGGGTGAGCGCCTTCGCCACGGACTCCAGGACGTCGTCGGGCGTCCGGAAAGGCGTGTGGTCGAACTTCGGGGCGAGCAGGTCGTACCCGTGCTCGACGGACGACAGCGCCTGTACGGCGAGTTCACGCAGGCCGGGGCCTTCGGGACCGAACATCCCCTCAGCCTAGGGCCACGCGCTGCGCCAGGACCGCGAGCACCCGCTCGCACCAGCGCAGGTTCTCCTCCTCGAAGCCGATCCCGGCCATGAGGGTGAGGTACGGGCCGACCCGGTCGGCGTCGCGGAGGTACTCGTCCTCGGTCCGGCCGCCGAGGAGGCGGCGCTGCACCCGCCGGTAGCGGTCGAGCTTTCCGCGCGCCCAGCCCATGCGCTCCTCGATCAGCGCGCGGGTGATCTCCGGGTCGCCGCCGTCCATCGCCTGGATCTTGATGAGGAGTTCGTCGCGGATGGCGGTGGGCCGCTTCGGCGGCTCGGCGGCGAAGGCGTCCAGCTCGGCCCGGCCCGCCTCGGTGAGCGTGAACATCCGCTTGTTCGGCCGGCGCTCCTGCTGCACCGTCCGGGCCTGGACCAGTCCGTCCTGCGCCAGCCGTTCCAGCTCCCGGTAGAGCTGCTGCGGGGTGGCGGGCCAGAAGTTCGCGAGCGAGACGTCGAACGACTTCGACAGCTCATAGCCCGAGGCCTCGCCCTCCAGCAGGGCTGCGAGGACGGCGTACTTGAGCGACATATGGACAAGGCTAGCAGCCGTTGATTAATCTCATCCGCACCTATTCAATTAATTGACTAAGCTCATTGACTCTGCGAGGTGATCCGATGCACGCGTTCCGCGCCGCGGTCGAGGCCGGCGACATCGATGCGGTCGAGGCGCTGCTGGCCGAGGACGTCGTCTTCACCAGCCCGGTCGTCTTCAAGCCGTATCCGGGCAAGGCGATCACCGCGGCGATCCTGCGCGCGGTCTCCCAGGTCTTCGAGGACTTCCGGTACGTCCGGGAGATCGGCGACCCGGCCGCGCCCGACCACGCGCTGGTGTTCACCGCCCGGGTGGGCGACCGCGAGCTGACCGGCTGCGACTTCCTCCATGTGAACGAGGACGGCCTGATCGACGAGCTCATGGTCATGGTCCGCCCGCTGTCCGGGGCGCACGCCCTCGCCGAGGCCATGGGTGCGCGGTTCGACGAGATCGTGAAGGAGGCGGAGGCACGGTCGGCGTGAGCACACTCCAGGGCGGCGGCCCCGGAGCCGGCCTCCGCGAACCCGGCGTTCGTCCGTCACGAACGCGCCGGGCAGGACCTGAGGGTCAGCCCTTGAGCTGCCCCAGCGTCGCCTTGGCGTCCTTCTTCAGCCAGTCGTCCACGTCGCCGAGCGCGGGCGGGTTCTTGTCCTGGTCGTACGAGGTGAGGTAGGCGCTGTAGCTCATCGTGTACGTCACCCAGCCGTCGCGGACGGCGAGCGTGGCATAGCGGGAACCGCTGCCGGACGAGCCTCTGGTGGTGTCCTGGCTGACCAGGTAGGCCTCGTCGCCGATGCCGCTGACCGGCGAGACGTCGTAACCGGTGTGGCTGTCACCGTAGTTCTTCCACAGGGCCGTGAACTCGGGCCCGGGATCGGTCTTCTTGTGCAGGTCGAGCTGCATGGACAGAAAGGCGTCGGCATACGAGGAGCCCGTCTTCTTCAGGTCCACGTAGCAGTAACCCTCGTCCAATGCCGCGTTCTTGAGGGAGCTCTTGGTCGGCGAGGAGCCGTCCTGGGGGTACTCGTCCTTGAAGGAGGAGTAGTCGGCGCTGGAGCAGAGGTTGGCGGGCGCCGAGTAGCCACGCAGATCCGCGCTGTCGCCCTTGCCGCCGATGAGGAGGACACCGCCCGCCCAGGCGGCGGAGGCGACGACCGCACCTACCGCGGCCCACAGCAGCGCCTTGCCCGCCCCGCCGCCACCGGACGGAGGGACGGGCGGCATCGCACCCCCGAACTGAGCGGCCTGGGCATAGGGGTTCCCCGGCTGCGGCTGACCCGGCTGACCGAACTGGCCCGGCTGTCCCGGCTGACCGAACTGGCCCGGCTGTTCCAGCTGTTGCTGGTCGGTGGGCCGGCCGACCAGCGTGGGCTGGGCGTAGAAGTTGCCCGGCGGCGGCGACTGCGGGTTCGGGTAGGGGTAGGCCGTCGGCTGCGGCGGGACGGCCGGCGCCTGCGCGGGCTGCTGGGGCTGCGGAGCCGGCCGGCCGGCCGGCTGCGGGGGCTGCGGTGGCGTGGACATGTCTTGAACATAGTCTCAGGTTGACGGTCAAGTCCCCCGACGTCCGGGATCGTTATGGTCTGGGGACATCTGATGCGGTTCCATGACCTGACGGACCTGCGCGGAGGGCCAGGGGGACGGTTCCGGCCCCCCCATGTCCACGGCGGCTCGCACCGACGGGCTGGGCGCGGGGTCATGCCGGGGGCCATGGCGTTGACCCGGATGCGATGCGGGGCGCCGGCCGCGCGCAGGCGCTTTCCTGCTCATCACCACCGCGGGCGCGATCAGGTACGCAGTGGCTCAACTTCCCGCTCACGGACTGCAGTTGAGCGCTTCGGCGTTATGGAAGCGCGCCCCGCCAGGGACCGCGGTCGCCGGACGAGCCGTGCGGCCCGGGCGGGAATGGACGCGGGCGGCGTCATGTTGACCGAAGCGAGCGCACGGGTATAGTGCGATCAGCGCGTGTGCGTGTCCCGTCGTACGGACACCGATGCCGCTGTTCTCTCCATCAGCCCCTCGGCCGAGGCTTCCGACCGGCCCGGGCTTCTTCTCTGCACCACCTCGTGACCAGGGCGTTTCCGCCGTACCCGAGGTGCCGTTCCCGCCGCCCGGAGGCAGCTGTCCAGCCTCCCGTTCGCGGCCTCTCCCCCCCCTTCCCACCTCTGCTTCGTTCCGTCCGCGAAAGGACACCCACCATGACCACCACACTCGAACACCCTCCCGTGGCCCGGCAGGCCCCGGCCCCCCGGCTCGTCACCGGCGTCCTCGACATCGACACGCAGGGCAAGGGGCACCTGAGGGGCCCGAGCCTCCTGCCCGCCCCCGCCGACCCGCAGCTCTCCCCGGCCCTGATCCGGCGCCACGGGCTGCGCAAGGGCGACCTCGTCGAAGGCGTACGGGGTGACCGGCGCGCCCTGACCGAGGTCACCCGCGTCGACGGACACGCCCCGGCGGACCTCCGCGGCCGGCGCCACTTCCGCGACCTCACCCCGCTCCACCCGCACGAGCGCATCCGCCTCGAACACCCCGCGTCCGGAGTCGCCGGGCGCGTCACCGATCTGTTCGCGCCGCTCGGCAAGGGCCAGCGCGGACTGATCGTGGCCCCGCCGAAGAGCGGCAAGACGGTGCTGCTCCAGCAGCTGGCCGCCGCCGTGGCCGGCAACCACCCCGAGTCCCGGCTGATCGTCCTGCTGCTGGACGAGCGTCCCGAGGAGGTCACCGAGATGGGCCGTTCGGTGCGCGGCGAGGTGTACGCCTCCACCTTCGACCGGACGCCCAAGGAGCACATCGCTCTGGCCGAGCTGGTCGTCGAGCGGGCCAAGCGCCTGGTGGAGGCCGGCGAGGACGTCGTGATCCTGCTGGACTCGCTGACCCGGCTGTGCCGGGCGCACAACAACGCCTCCGCCGCCGGCGGCCGCACCCTGAGCGGCGGTGTCGACGCGGGCGCGCTGATCGGCCCCAAGCGGTTCTTCGGCGCCGCCCGCCAGGCCGAGGAGGGCGGCTCCCTGACGATCCTCGCCACCGTCCTGGTGGACACCGGCTCCCGCGCCGACGGCTACTACTTCGAGGAGCTGAAGAGCACGGGCAACATGGAGCTGCGCCTGGACCGGGAGGCCGCCGCCCGGCGTCTCTTCCCCGCCGTGGACCTCGACGCCACCGGCACCCGCCGCGAGGAACTGCTCCTGACTCCGGCCGAGTTGACGGCCGTACACGGTCTGCGCCGCGTCCTGCGCTCCCGCGAGGGCGGGCCGTCCGGTCTGGAGACCCTCCTGGAGCGGCTGCGCGCCACCCCCGACAACGCCGCGTTCCTGCGGCAGATCCGGCCCACCCTGCCCGCCGGCTGAGCCCGCCCGGAGGCGGCCGGGTGCGGCTTACGGGTTGCTCGCGTGGGCCGAACGGCCCTTCCAACGCGAGGGATGGCCAACTCGTTCGTACGTTGATCACATGATCAGCGGACTTTCTCATCGGGTGGCCGTTTCGGCCTGTTCCCTGTGCGTGGCGGGCGTGCTGGCACTCACCCCGGCCACCGCCTCCGCCGCTCCCCGTGCCGGGCAACCCGCCCCGCCCGGGCCCGGGGCGGCGATGCCCGGGCCGAACCAGCTCTACCGCTCCGGCACCCTGGTCCGGCCGCACCCGGACGCGCCCGAGCTGCCGGACGTGTCGGCGCTGTCCTGGGTGGTGGCCGACGCCGGCAGCGGGGCGGTGCTGGCGGCGAGCGACGCGCACCGCAAGCTGCCGCCCGCGAGCACCCTGAAGACCCTGTTCGCCCTCACCGTGCTGCCCGCCCTGCCCGCCGGGATGCGGCACACCGTGCGCAACGCGGAGCTGGCGGACATCGGCCAGGGCAGCAGCCTGGTCGGCGTCAAGGAGGGACTCACCTACCGGGTGGCCGACCTGTGGCGCGGGGTCTTCCTCAACTCCGGCAACGACGCCGTGCATGTCCTCGCCTCGCTGAACGGCGGCTGGGAGGCCACGGCCGCCCAGATGCAGGTCAAGGCGCGCTCGCTCGGCGCCATGGACACCCATGTCGTCTCCCCCGACGGCTACGACGCCGAAGGCCAGGTGTCCTCCGCCTACGACCTGGCGGTCTTCGGCCGGGAGGGCCTGCGCAATCCCGACTTCGCCCGGTACTGCTCCACCGCCGAGGCGTACTTCCCCGGTGACGGCTCGACGTACGGCATCAGGAACACCAACCGGCTGCTGACCGGCGCGAACGGCGTGAGCAAGTACCCCGGGCTGATCGGCATCAAGAACGGCTACACCACCAAAGCGGGCAACACCCTGGTGGCCGCGGCCCGCCATGGCGGCCGCACGCTGGTGGTGACCGTGATGAACCCTCAGGTGGGCGGCGGGTTGGCGGTGTACCAGGAGGCGCGCGAGCTGCTCGACTGGGGCTTCGCGGCGGCCGGCCGGGTGGACCCGGTCGGCTCGCTGGACGGGCTGCGCGTCAGGCCGCGGCCCGCGGTGCCGGCCAAACCGGTGGCCGCGGCCACGTCGCAGGCACCGGACGACGGCTCGGGCTGGCCGGGCCCCGCCGTCCTCGCGGGGCTCTCGGGACTCGTCGCCGGCACCGCGGTCGTGGCGCTGCGCGGCGCCGTGGTGGTGGTGCTGCGGGCCCGGGGCAGGCGCACCCCGCGCGACTGACCCGTCGGCAGGCCGAGCAGCAGGCCCAGCGTGATCCAGGTGTAGGTGTTGCTGCCGAGGAAGCCGCCGATGCCGGAGGCGTCGTCGAACCACAGCCAGACCACGCTCGTGCACAGCACCGCGTACAGGGCGCCCGCGATCCGCGGGTGCCCGGCGCGCAGCAGCACGGCGAACGACGGCAGCAGCCACACCAGGTGGTGCACCCAGGTGATGGGGCTGACCAGGCAGGCCGCCGCCCCGGTCAGCGCGAAGGCCGCCGTCCAGTCACCGGCCCGCACCGCCTGACGGGCCCGCCAGGCCCAGACGCACAGGGTGAGCAGGACCGCCGTCGCCCACAGCGGGCGGCCCGGCTCGCCGAGGCGGGCCAGCACACCCTGGAGCGACTGGTTCGACACATAGCCGAGCCGGCCGACCCGGCCGGTGTCCCAGAGCGCCTCGGTCCAGTAGAACCGGGACGCCGGGGGGTCCGCCCAGGCGGCCAGCGCGGTCGCCGCGGCGGCCACGGCCGTCGCGACGCCGGCCGCCCGGCGCCTACCGGCGAGCAGCAGCAGGCCGATGAACAGGGCGGGGGTGAGCTTCACGGCGGCGGCGAGCCCGATCCCGGCGCCCGCCCAGCGCTCCCGGCCGGTCGCCAGCAGCAGGCAGTCCCCCAGGACGAGGGCGAGCAGCACCAGGTTCACCTGGCCGAAGCTGAAGGTGTCCCGCAGCGGCTCGAACAGCGCGAGCAGGCACAGGCACAGCGACCAGCGGTACCAGCCGTGCCGCCGCCAGTCGGGGCCGGCCAGGATCCGCAGGATCACCGCCAGCGCGGCCAGGTTGACCAGCAGGGACGCCGCGATCGCCGACGTACGGTCCAGCAGCGCCAGCGGCAGCATGGCGACCGCGGCGAACGGCGGATAGGTGAAGCCGTACGAGGTGCCCGGCACCTGGTAGTCGTAGATCCGTCCGCCGTGGTGCGCCCAGGTGTGCACGGTGCCGTAGTAGACACGCAGGTCGAAGAAGTCACGCAGCAGGGGCACGGTCGCCGTGAAGACGGTGACCGCGGCGCCGAGGACGAGGACCAGGAGCAGACGGCCCCTGGTCGTACGCGGCCCCCTCACGCCATGCGTCCCGGGGCCGGGGCCTGAGCCGCCTGGTGGGCCTGCCACAGCACGACGACGCCGAGGACCCCGCCGGAGACGGCGAGCACGAGTTGCCCGAGGTCGGCCGGGCCACCGCTCGGCAGCACGGCGAGGGCGAGGACGCCGGCCAGGGCCGCGACCCGGTGCCGTACCGAGGTGCTGGGCGCGGCGGCGGCGATGAGGAACAGGCCCCACAGCACGTACCAGGGGCGGATGGCCGGGCCGAACACGGCGACCGTCAGCAGGCTGAGCCCGAGCGCGTACACCGGCCTGACGCGCAGTCGGAGCCATATCAGCGCTACTGCGACGGCGGTGGCGGCGAGGCCCAGCAGATGCCAGGCCGGCACGGCCAGCGGGGCCAGGCTGCTGCCGAGGTGCTCCAGCAGGGCACCGGTGGCGCGGCCGAGCAGGCTGGTCAGGGCCCAGTTGTGGGGGGAGACCGGGGTGGCCAGGGCGCCGATCCAGCCGTACCCGGTGCCGGCGACGGCCGTGGCGGCGACCGTCGTCACGGCGGAGGCGGCCGCCGCGGTCAGTACGGCCGGCAGCGGGCGGCGGCCGGAGCGGGCCTGGAGGGCCACGACCGCCAGCAGGCCGAGCGCGGCCGGCGCTTTGACCAGGGCGGCCAGGGTCACGAGGACGGCTCCGAGGACACCGTCGGCCGGGCGGTCACCCCGCGCTGCGACCAGGCCGAGCCCCAGCAGACCGAGCATCAGGGCGTCGTTGTGGGCGCCCGCGACCAGGTGCAGCAGGACGAGCGGGTTGAGGGCGCCGAGCCAGAGGGCGGCGGCCGGGTCGGCGCCGCTGTGCCGGGCGAGGCGGGGCAGTGCCACCGCCATCAGGGCCACGCCGAGCAGGGCGACCAGGCGCATGCCGAGCAGGCCTTCGGGCAGTTGGCCGCGGGTCAGTCCGGACAGCGCGGAGGCCAGGGCCAGGAAGGCGGGGCCGTAGGGGGCGCCGGTGTGCTGCCACATCGGGGCCACCTCGTCGGCGAGCGGGCCGCCGAGCTGGGCCGGGCCGTGGGCGTAGACGTCGATGTGGGCGTCGACCATGGCGCCCTGCGCGAGATAGCTGTAGACGTCCCGGCTGAACAGCGGCGGTGCGAGCAGCAGCGGTGCCGTCCACACGGCGAGCACCAGCAGCAGGGCGCGCGGGGTGGGCGGCTGGGGGCCGCGCACCAGGCGGCCGAGGAGCACCCAGGCCGCTATCAGCAGGACGACGCCGAAGTACACGCCGACCAGGCCGAGCGCGGCCTGCGCCGAGGCGGGCGCCAGGAGATCCTGCACGGGCAGGGCACCGGCCGTCTCACCGCCCAGTGCGAGAAAGGCGGTGCCGGCCAGCCCGAGCACCTGGCAGCGGCGGAGATCGACGGGGAATGCCATGGCCAACACTGCTTCAGCGTGTCAACGCCGGGTGGCCGAAAGGCGACGACAGCCCTGCCGGGCGGGGGCGACGATGTAACCGGTAGGTGGGGCGCGTCGGCTGCGGGTGCCGTCAGAACACCGACAGCCCGGTGAGCGTCGTGAAGCGGTCCAGGGCCGCCACCCCCGCCACCGAGTTGCCGCGCTCGTCCAGGCCCGGGCTCCACACGCACAGGGTGCACCGGCCCGGCACGACCGCGATGATCCCGCCGCCGACGCCGCTCTTGCCGGGCAGCCCCACGCGGTAGGCGAAGTCCCCGGCCGCGTCGTACGTCCCGCAGGTCAGCATCACCGCGTTGACCTGCTTGGCCTGGCTGCGGGTGAGCAGCCGGCTGCCGTCGGCGCGGATGCCGTGCCGCGCGAGGAAGCCAGTGGCGAGGGCCAGGTCGGCACAGGACGCGGCGATGGAGCACTGCCGGAAGTACTGGTCGAGCAGGACGGGAATGTCGTTGTCGATGTTGCCGTAGGACGCCATGAAGTGGGCGAGTGCGGCGTTGCGGTCGCCGTGCGTGGTCTCGGAGGCGGCGACCTCCTTGTCGAAGTCGAGTTCGGGGTTGCCGCTCTCGGCGCGCAGAAAGGCCAGCAGCTCACCGGCCGCGTCTCCGGTGCGGGTCTGCAGCCGGTCGGTGACGACGAGGGCGCCCGCGTTGATGAAAGGATTCCGCGGGATGCCGTTCTCGTACTCCAGCTGGACCAGGGAGTTGAACGGGTTGCCGGACGGCTCGCGGCCCACGTGCTCCCAGAGTTCGTCGCCCTCGCGGGCCAGGTCCAGAGCGAGCGTGAAGACCTTGGTGATGGACTGCGTGGAGAAGGGGCGGCGCCAGTCCCCGACCCCGTACACCGTGCCGTCCAGCTCGGCGACGGCCATGCCGAAGCTGCGGGGATCGCAGGCGGCGAGGGCCGGGATGTAGTCGGCGGCCCGGCCGCGGCCGGGCGTGCGCTCGATCTCCTCGGCGATGCGCTCCAGGACCGGCAGGAAGGTGAGGGACGACGTCGTTGTCATGATCACCATTGTGCCTCCGGACCGGCCCTGGGGCCCACTCGCGAACTGGTTGACATCTGCCCGTAACCGCAGGTCAGGCAGCAGGTGCCCCGCTGCCTGCGACGACCTCGGGGCGCAGCAGCTCGGCAAGCCGCTCGGCCGGCAACAGGCCCTTCTCCAGGACCAGTTCGGCCACGCCCCGACCGGTGACGAGAGCCTCCTTGGCGATGTCGGTGGCGGCGGTGTAGCCGATGTGCGGGTTGAGGGCGGTGACCAGGCCGATGGAGTTCTCCACGGTGGCGCGCAGCCGCTCGGTGTTGGCGGTGATGCCGGACACGCAGCGCTCGGCGAGGGTGAGGCAGGCGCGCTGCAGGTGCGTGATGGACTCCGACAGGGAGTGCAGGATGATCGGCTCGAAGGCGTTGAGCTGGAGCTGTCCGGCCTCGGCGGCCATGGTGACGGCGACGTCGTTGCCGATCACCTCGAAGGCGACCTGGTTGACCACCTCGGGGATCACCGGGTTCACCTTGCCCGGCATGATGGACGATCCGGCCTGCACCGGCGGCAGGTTGATCTCACCGAGGCCGGCGCGGGGCCCGGAGGACAGCAGCCGCAGGTCGTTGCAGCTCTTGGAGAGCTTGACCGCGATCCGCTTCAGCACTCCGGACATCTGCACGAAGGCACCGCAGTCCTGGGTGGCCTCGACCAGGTTGGCGGCGGTGACCAGCGGCAGCCCGGTGATCGCGGACAGGTGCCGGCGGGCGGCCTCCGCGTACCCGGCCGGGGCGTTGAGGCCCGTACCGATCGCCGTGGCACCGAGGTTGATCTCATGGATCAACTCGACGGCCTCGGCAAGACGGCTGCGGTCCTCCTCGATCATGACGGCGAACGCGGAGAATTCTTGACCGAGCGTCATCGGCACTGCGTCCTGCAACTGTGTACGGCCCATCTTGAGCACGTCACGGAACTCGACGGCCTTGCGGGCGAAGGCGTCCTGCAGTACGGCCATCGCCCTGAGCAGTCCATGGACCGCGAACACCGTCGCTGTCCTGACGGCGGTCGGGTAGACGTCGTTGGTCGACTGACCGAGGTTGACGTCCTCGTTGGGGTGCAGATACATGTACTCGCCCTTGGCGTGACCGAGCAGCTCCAGCGCCCGGTTGGCCACGACCTCGTTGGCGTTCATGTTGGTGGACGTGCCGGCGCCGCCCTGGATGACGTCCACGACGAACTGGTCGTGCAGCTTGCCCGCCCGGATCTCCTGGCAGGCGGCGACGATCGCGCGCGCCTTCTCCGGCGCCAGCAGGCCCAGTTCCTCGTTGGCGAGAGCGGCGGCCTCCTTGACGGCGGCCAGGGCGTCGATCAGATGCGGGTAGGCGGAGATCGGGGTGCCGGTGATGGGGAAGTTCTCCGTCGCGCGCAGGGTGTGCACACCCCAGTAGGCGTCGGCGGGTACGTCACGGTCGCCGAGCAGGTCGTGCTCACTGCGCGTGGTGGCGGCGGTCATGAGGGTACGGTCCTCTTTCTGAGGTACGGAGGTGAGAGCGCCCCGTAAAGGGCGCGGGGAACTGCGCGATCAACCACAGATGGCCGGCAGCCCGGCGACGACCCGCAGTCCCCATTGGTATGCGGCGAACTACGCGCAGGCAGTGAACGGAACCGGATCGAGCGCACGCACCGCACGCACACAACCCACCGGCTCCCCACCCCCGAGCAACGGCTCTCCGGCGAACTCGGTCAGCAACTCGGGGTCCACGCCCGCACGGGCGAGCGCCGCGGCCGCAACCGGAATCCGCGCCCGATTCGCCCCGTCGGCGATCTTCACCGCGATGGCCCGGCCATCAGGCAGGGCAGCGACCTGCACGCCCTCGAAGCCGTCCTTGGCCAGCAATCCGGGCACGGCCCGCATCAGCGCGGCGACATCGCGCCCCGAGCCGGAGGCCATCTCGGCGTGTGAGCGCATCGCGTCGGCGACCCGGGCCTCGGGCGTGCCGGGGGCGGCCGAGGTGATCCGGGACAGGGCGCGGGCGAGGCCGTGCAGGGAGATGGAGAACAGCGGCGCGCCGCAGCCGTCCACAGTGACCCGGGCGACCCGCTGGCCGGTCAGGTCCTCGACGATCTCCTGGATCGCCTGCTGGAGCGGGTGCCGCGGGTCGAGGTAGTCCTCCAGGGACCAGCCGTTGAGCTGTGCGGTCCACAGCATGGCGGCGTGCTTGCCGGAGCAGTTCTGGGCGAGGCGGGAGGGCATGCGGCCCTCGCGCACCCAGGCGTCCCGGACGACCGGGTCGAACGGCATGTCGGGGACGTTGCGCAGGTGGTCCTCGGTGAGCCCGGCGAGTTCGAGGATGCGCCGGGTGCCGGCGAGGTGCCGCTCCTCGCCGGAGTGGCTCGCGGCGGCCAGCGACAGCAGTGCGCCGTCGAGCGGCAGCCCGGCCCGCAGCATGGCCACGGCCTGGAGGGGCTTGACGGCCGAGCGCGGGTAGAAGGCGGCCTCGATGTCGCCGAGTTGGAAGTCCGCCTTGCCGTCGGCGCCGAGGACGACGACGGAGCCGTAGTGGATGCCCTCGACGACTCCGCCGCGGACGAGGTGGGCGACGGGGGCATGGAGGGGTTCGCGGACGACGGGTGCGTCGGCGGGGGAACTGCTGTACATCACTGCCTGCATCGACGGGTCGGGGTCGGCCGGTACGCGGGTCACGCGTCGGCGCCGGTGGACGTGCGGGATATGCGGGCGCGGATGGCGTACCAGCCCGCGACCAGCGCTGCGACGATCAGCGGCAGACAGAGCACGGTGGTGCGTCCGGCGCCGCCGTCGGCGTACATGAGGACCAGGACGGAGGCGAGGAACGCCAGCGTCACGACTTCGGTCCAGGGGGAGCCCGGCAGCCGGTACGACGGCCGGGTCAGCTCGCCCTTCCGGGTCTTCTGCCAGAACAGCAGGTGACAGAGCATGATCATGCCCCAGGTCGCGAGGATGCCGATCGCGGCGAAGTTGAGGACGATCTCGAACGCGTCGGCGGGGACGACGTAGTTGAGGCCCACGCCGAGGACACAGATACCGCTGGTGAGCAGGATTCCGCCGTACGGGACCTGGCTGCGGCTCATCCGCGCGGTGAACTTCGGGGCCGAGCCGCTCATGGCCATGGAGCGCAGGATGCGGCCGGTGGAGTACAGGCCGGAGTTCAGCGAGGACATGGCGGCCGTGAGCACGACCAGGTTCATCACGTCGCCGGCCGCGGGGATGCCGATGTGCGACAGGACCGTCACGAAGGGGCTCTCGGCGGCGCTGTACGTGTTCCAGGGCATCAGCATGGACAGCAGGACGACGGAACCGACGTAGAACAGGCCCACACGCCACATGATCGAGTTGATCGCCTTCGGCATGATCTTCTCGGGGTTCTCGGTCTCACCGGCGGCCACGCCGACCAACTCGACGGAGGCGTAGGCGAAGACGACACCCTGGATGATCAGCAGCATCGGCAGCAGGCCGTTGGGGAAGACGCCGCCGTTGTCGGTGATCAGGGACGGGCCGGGGTGGTGGCCGTCGACCGGGTGCCGGGTGACCAGCAGGAAGATGCCGATGCACATGAAGACCACGAGCGCGCTGACCTTGACGATCGCGAACCAGAACTCCAGTTCGCCGAATATCTTGACCGAGATCAGGTTGACGGTCAGGACGACCGCAAGGGCGATCAATGCGATCAACCATTGAGGGATGTCCGAGAACATGCCCCAGTAGTGGGTGTAGGTGGCGACCGCGGTGATGTCGGCGATGCCGGTGGTCGCCCAGTTCAGGAAGTACATCCAGCCCGCGGTGTAGGCACCCTTCTCGCCCAGGAACTCCCTCGCGTACGACACGAAGGCGCCGGAGGACGGGCGGTACAGGACGAGTTCGCCGAGGGCGCGTACGACCAGGAAGGCGAAGACGCCGCAGACGGCGTAGGCGATGAACAGGGACGGCCCGGCGTCGGCGAGCCTTCCGCCGGCGCCGAGGAAGAGGCCGGTGCCGATGGCTCCGCCGATGGCGATCATGTTGACGTGCCGGTGCTTCAGGCCTTTGCTGTAGCCGGCGTCTCCGGCGTCGACATGGCCGGACGAGGGGCGCGTCTCGTCTTTGAGGTGCTGCTCGCTCACGCCTCGGGTCCGCCTTCCGTGGGGAGGTCGTCCGTCCGCTGGGGACGCACGATGTCGGTGAGGGTCGTCTCGACGCGGTCCAGGTGGTGGCTCATGGCCTGGACGGCGTCGTGTTCGGAACCGTCGATCAGCGCCTCGACGATGGCGCGGTGCTCGCGGTTGGACTGCTCGCGGCGGCCGCCCAGTTCGTTGAGGAAGGCCGACTGACGCGCCAGTGCGTCGCGGATCTCCTCGATGACCCGGCGGAAGACCGGGTTCTGGGCGGCCTCGGCGATCGCGAGGTGGAAGAGGGTGTCCATCGCGACCCAGGCCGTGGTGTCCGTCTCCCGCTCCATGCGGTCGAGCAGGTGGGCCAGATGGTCCAGGTTCTCCGGGGTGCGGCGCACGGCCGCGTATCCGGCGACCGGGATCTCGATGTGCCGGCGCACCTCGAGCAGGTCGCTGGCCGCGTAGTCGCCGAACGTGGGGTCTTCGACGGCGTTCGCGACGACGAAGGTGCCCTTGCCGGTCCGGGAGACCGTGAGGCCCATCGTCTGCAGCGCGCGCAGCGCCTCGCGCAGCACGGGCCGGGACACCTCGAGGGTGCGGCACAGCTCGGCCTCGGAGGGGAGCTTGTCGCCGATGGCGTACTCACCGCGTTCGATGGCGTCGCGGAGGTGGGCCAGGACCGCTTCCATGGCGCTGATGCGCCGCGGACCCGAGCCACCTGTCTGGCTGTCTGACAGGTTCACGGAGCGATCCTGCGGGTTGCGTGGCAGGGCTGTCAAGGCGTCCCGTAAGGAAACATTCACGGGGTGCGGCGCCTGTATGCAGGCATCCGCACCCCGTGGGTGATCAGGAGGGTTCGGTCAGGCGCTGAGCGTGCCCGTGGCGAGCAGGCCGAGCAGGCCCACGCCGATGACGATCCGGTAGATCACGAAGGCGTTGAAGGAGTGCTTGGCGACGAACTTCAGCAGCCAGGCGATGGAGGCGTAGGCGACCACGAACGACACGATGGTGCCGACGGCCAGCGGGGCGGCGCCGACGCCCGCGCCGAGGGCGTCCTTCAGCTCGTAGATACCGGCGCCGGTCAGGGCCGGGATGCCGAGGAAGAAGGACAGGCGCGTGGCGGCGACGCGGTCCAGGTCCAGGATGAGCGCGGTGGACATGGTGGCGCCGGAGCGGGAGAAGCCGGGGAAGAGCAGGGCCAGGATCTGCGAGCAGCCGACCCACATCGCGTCCTTGAACGACGTGTCGTCCTCACCGCGCTTGTGCCGGCCCATCTGGTCCGCGCACCACATCACGGCGGAGCCGACGATCAGGGAGCCGGCGACCACCCAGAGGGAGCCGAGCGCGCCGTCGATCAGCGGCTTGGCCGCCAGACCCACCAGGACAATCGGGATGGTGGCGGCGATCACCCACCAGGCGAACTTGTAGTCGTGGTGGTAGCGCTCCTCGCGGTTGGTCAGACCGCGGAACCAGGCGGAGACGATCCGCTTGATGTCCTTGAAGAAGTACACGAGCACGGCGGCGATGGCGCCGACCTGGATGACGGCGGAGAAGCCGACGACGGACTTGTCGTCGACGGGGATGCTCATGAGCCCCTCGGTGATCTTCAGGTGACCGGTGGAGGACACCGGGAGGAACTCGGTCACCCCCTCGACTACTCCGAGGACGACGGCCTGACCGACGGAGATGGCGCTCATGGGATCCAGTTCTGAGGAGAGTTGGTCGACATTGTTGTAGACAGTACTTGTTGCACCTGGCGCTCTTGTGAACGCCTAGGCCCACACGGCGGCGGCGAGCGAGACACCGGCGAAGGCGGCGGCGAGCCCCGCCACCACGCTCGCCACGACGTTGGCGGCAGCGTAGAGGCCGGAGCCCGCTTCGGTCAGCCGCAGGGTCTCGTAGGAGAAGGTCGAGTACGTCGTCAGCGCCCCGCAGAATCCGGTGCCGGCCAGCAGCTGCAGATGGGGCCCGGCCGCCCCGGCGGAGAAGGCGCCCGTGAGCAGCCCTAGGATCAGGGAGCCGGTGACGTTCACCACGAAGGTGCCCCAGGGGAAGACCGAGTCGTGACGGGCCTGCACGGCACGGTCGGTGAGATAGCGCAGCGGCGCGCCGATCACGGCCCCCGCGATGACGAGCAGCCAGTTCACAACGACTTCTTACCCTTCGGATCCGTGCCGGCCGGGCCGCCTGTGCGTCCCACGTACCGGACGACCTCGCACTCCTCCAGGGTGACGAGCCCCTCGTCGACGAGTTCGTCGAGTTGCGGCAGGAACGCCCGCACCCGCTCCTCGGTGTCCACGACGACGACCGCCACGGGCAGGTCCTCGCTCAGGGACAGCAGGCGGGAGGTGTGGATGCGGGAGGAGGCGCCGAAGCCCTCGATGCCCCGGAAGACGCTCGCCCCGGCGAGTCCGGCCGCGTGCGCGCGGTGCACGATCTCGGAGTAGAGGGGCTTGTGGTGCCAGGTGTCGTCCTCGCCGATGTAGACGGTCAGCCTGAGAGCCCGGCCGGTGAGTGACGTCATCGCTTCCTCCCGATCAGCACCCGGCGGGCGGCGACCGAGGCCAGCCACACCGCGGCGAGGGCCGCGCACAGCGTCGCGGCGAGATAGACGAGCCCGAGGCCCGGGCGGCCCGCGTCGACCAGCCTGCGGATGTCGACGGCGTAGGTGGAGAAGGTGGTGAAGCCGCCGAGCACGCCGGTGCCGAAGAAGGGGCGTACGAGGCGGTGGGCGGCCCACACGTCGGTGATGAGCACCATGAAGACACCGATGACCGCGCAGCCGATGACGTTGGTGAGGAAGGTCGCCCAGGGGAATCCGCCGGGTGGCGTGGGCCAGGCCAGGGCGAGGCCGTAGCGGGCGCACGCGCCGAGGGCGCCGCCGAGGGCGACCACCGCGACGACGGGCATCTGGGTACGCCACTCGGACCGCCGCCGTGGGGTGGGGCGGACACGGAGGCTCTCGGCTTCCGGGGCTGTCATGCGGTTGCGTCTCCTGTTCGGCCTGCCCCGACGGGTGATCACGGCCGGGCACCAGCGTACCGCCGTGTCAGCGGGCCGCGGTCCGCGCGCAGACCGCGACGCCGGGCTCCCACAGGCTGCCGAGGACGAGGTGGTCCCCGCTCGCGCAGACGCTGGTGACCATGCGGAAGCGGGAGCGGCGGCGGGCGAGGTGCCGGACGGTCCGTCCGGTGTCGTCGAGGGCCACCGCCCCGATCGTCGCGCTCGGGCGGTACGGCGCGTGTACGGCGGCCCGGGCGGCGGCGCCGCGCACGGCGGGCGGGGCGCGGTGCAGGAGGTGCAGCGGTGGGACGCGGGGGCTGGCGAGCGCCACCCAGAGCGGGCCGTCGGGTCCCTCGCGCCAGAGGTTGTCCGGCATGCCGGGCAGTGTGGCGAAGAGGTCGGTGTGCCCGGTGCGCGGGCCGGTGAGGTGGTAGCGGGTGAGGCGGCAGGCTCCGGTCTCGGCGATCACCAGGAAGGAGCCGTCGGCTCCGGCCGCCAGGCCGTTGGCGAACTGCAGCCCGTCCAGCAGGACTTCGGGTTCGCCGCCCTCGGGCGGAAGGCGCAGCAGCCGTCCGGTGCCGGTGTGTTCGACGATGTCGCCGATCCAGTGCTCCAGAGGGTAACGGCGGCTGGAGACGGTGAAGTACACGGTGCCGTCCGGCAGGGCGACGACGTTGCTGCAGAAGCGGAGCCGCTCCCCCGCCACCGAGTCCGCGAGCACGCGGACGGTGCCGGCGGCGCCTTCGGCGGGATCGACGCGCAGCAGGCCGCGTTCCGCGTCGCACACCAGCAGGCCGCCGTCCGGCAGCGGTTCGAGTCCCAGCGGACGACCGCCGGTCTCGGCCAGCACCTCCACACGGGCCGTGCGCGGGTCGCCGACGTCGTGGACGCGCAGGATCCGGCCGTCCTCCACTCCGGTGAGCACGCTGCCGTGACCGTCCACCACGACGTCCTCGGGGCCGCGGGCGCCCAGGGCGACGTGGTGGAGCGGGATCAGTGCCGCAGGCCGGTCCATGGGCTCGGCTCACCACCCCTTCTCGAAGACCCGGGCGACCTCCGCGATGCGGATCTCGTCACGCCGGTAGCAGGTGCCCCAACAGCTGCGGCGGGTGCGCAGCAGGCCGAGCCGGGTGAGGAAGTCCAGGTGGGCGAGGGCGGTCCGGCGGGGCACGCCCAGCTTGGCGGCCACGGCGCGCGCGGTGACTCCCGTCTCGGCGAGGTCGCGGCGGCGGGGCGCCGGGAAGTGGGTCGCCGGATCCTTGAGCCATTCCAGAATCGTCTGCCGCATCCGGCCCGAGGGGGTTCCCATCATCCGTCCGCCTCCGTCCCCGGCCTCCTCGTACGCAGTGTTCCCACTGTGGCCCGGCCGACTCCGTCGCGTCCGGGACTCGGCGGTCGTTGTCCGGTACCGAACGGCCGTACGACCGAGGCGGGTGCATATGACCCTGGAAAATGGGCGCGGACCCGGCCGCCCCTTGCGGCCGGGCCCGTCACCGGTGGTTCAGCGGTGGCTGAACCACGTCATTGAGGACAGCGCCTTGTCGTCGTAGCCGAACAGGGCCTGGTTCTCCCAGCCGTTGCCGGAGGTGGCGTCGGTCGGGTCCCAGCCGTTGCCGGTGACGGCGGTCCAAGTGGCCTCCCAGTAGAAGACACCGAGGCCGCGGTGGTTCGGGACGGCCTCCACGATGCTCGCCACGTCGTTCATCCACTTGGTCTGGCCGGCCACCGTCGCCGGGTAGCCGGAGACCAGCTTGGCGGCGGTGTCGATCTGGTTCTCCAGCGAGTCGCCCTCGGCCAGCGTGAAGGGGTACGCGGTCTCGGCGACGAAGACGGGCTTGCCGTAGCGGGCGGCCGCGTCGTCCAGGGTGGTCTGGAAGTCGGAGAGCGGACCGTGCCAGTAGCCGTAGTACGACAGGCCGATCGCGTCGAACTTCACGCCGCCCGCGACCGCGTTGTCGAAGAACGTCTCGGTGCCGGCCCTGTCCCCGCCCTTGGCCAGGTGCAGTGCGACGACCGTGGAGGAGCTGACCGCCTTGGCCGCGTCGTAGCCCGAGTTGAGCAGACCGGCGAGCCGGCTCCAGTTGGACGTGGATCCCTCGGACCACAGGATGCCGCCGTTGATCTCATTGCCGATCTGGACCATGTCGGCGGTGGTGCCTTGAGCCTTCAAGGCGTTCAACACGTCGTATGTGTGGTTGTACACGTCCGTCTTGAGGTGACTGTATGTGTGGCCCGTCCATGCGGCCGGCTTGGTCTGGGCGCCGGGGTCGGCCCAGGTGTCCGAGTAGTGGAAGTCGACCAGGAGCTTCATGCCCTGCGCCTTGATGCGCTTGGCCATGGCGAGGACGTGCGTCTTGTCGTTGAAGCCGTCGGCCGGGTTCACCCAGACCTTCAGGCGGGCGTAGTTCATGCCGTACGACGCCAGGATGGCGAGCGCGTCGCCGGTGGTGCCGGACGCGGTCCTGTAGATGCCGCCCTTGGCCTCGCTCTTGGCGAGGGAGGAGATGTCGGCGCCGTGGATGGACGTGCCGGTGGTACCGGACGTGAAGGTCAGATCGTCAACGTTGATCCAGTTGCCGGCGTTCGCGTCACTGTTGATGCTGATGGTGCACTGGTTGTTCGTCACCTTGATCGGCGTGACGATACGGATCCACCCACTGGACGAGATGGGCAGATCGGTACGCTGCTCCGGATTCCCGCAATTCTTGAGCGCCATGTACGCGGCGTTCTGCCCACCGCTCGAGCGGACCCACGCGGTCAACGTGTAACTGCCGTCGGTCAGCCCCGACAGGTACTGGTACGTCTCCACCTTGTAGGCCGAGGACGAGTACTGGGTGAGGCGGTAACCGCCGCTGTGGCCGCCCGCCTCGGTGTACGAGGCGCCGGTGTCGCCGTACTCGGACCAGCCGGTGGGGGTGGCCGTGCCGGTGCCGTCGGACTCGAAGCCGCCGTTGGTGAGGGTGCTCGCGGCCTGCGCGGTCTGGGCGGGCAGGAAGGCGAGGGCGAGCCCGGCCGTGAGCGGCAGCAGCAGGGCCCTGGTGGTGCGTCCGGGATGGAACTTCATCGTCCGTCGTCCCTTCGACGTGAACGGGGTGGGGGTCCTCCGGTGGGGCTGGAGGAGAACCCCTCCGCCCACGGCTCTCGTGGCACACGCGGGCGGAGGGGAGCCGGCTCAGCCGTCGAGTCGTACGACCCGGACGGCCCCCGCCGGGACCGGAAGGCGGCCCGCGGCGCGTTCGCCCGTCAGCAGCTCGGTGCCGGGCGTGTCCAGCGGCACCTTGGTGTCGCCGGCGGTGTGGTTGATGGCGAAGAGGTAGGTCCCGGACTCGCCGCTGCGGCGCACCACTTCGACATCGCGGGGCAGGTCGGCACGTGGGGCGATCCGGGCGTCGTCGGCCGCCCGGCCGACGAGTGCGTCCAGGCCCTGGGCGTCGAGGCGGGTGGAGACGTACCAGGCGGTGCCCCGGCCGTGCCGGTGCCGGGTGACGGCCGGGCGGCCCGCGGTGAGCCCCTCGGCGTAGGTCCACACGGTCTCGGCGCCGCACGGCACGACGAACTCCGTCCAGATGTCGCCGCTCAGCTCGGAGCCCTCGGGGCCGGTCAGGCGCACCCGCTCGTCCTTCAGCAGCGGCGAGAACTCCTCCACGGTCAGGCCGAGCACGTCGCGCAGCGCGCCCGGGTGGGCGCCCGGGTGCACGGCGTCGTGTTCGTCGACGATGCCGGAGAAGTACGACACCACGAGCGTGCCGCCGTTGCCGACGTACTCGGTGAGGTTGTTCCCGGCCGCCTCCGTCATCAGGTACAGAGCCGGTACGACGACAAGGGGATAGGCCGACAAGTCGGCTTCCGGGTGGGCGAAGTCGGCCGTGAGGTGGCGGTCGTAGAGGGCCTCGTAGAAGGCGTCGGCGCGTTCGCGCGGGTCGTGGTCCGCGCTGGGGCGCCAGGCGAGGTTCTGCGCCCACCAGGACTGCCAGTCCCACAGCATGGCCACGTCGGCCTCGGTGCGGGTGCCGCGGATCGTGCTCAACGACGCGATGGAGGCCCCGAGTTCGACCACCTCGCGCCACACCCGGGTCCCGGTGCCGCCGTGCGGGAGCATCGCCGAGTGGAACTTCTCGGCGCCGTGCCGGGACTGGCGCCACTGGAAGAACATGGCGCCCTCGGAGCCGCGGGCCACATGGGCGAGCGAGTTGCGGGCCATCTGGCCGGGGGCCTTGGCGGGGTTGCGGGGCTGCCAGTTGACGCCCGAGGTGGAGTGCTCCAGGAGCAGCCAGGGGTCGCCGGCGGCCACCGAGCGGGTGAGGTCCGCCGCCATCGCGAGGTTCACGTGGGTGCGGCGGCCGTCGGTGATCAGGTAGTGGTCGTTGGTGACGAGGTCGACCTCGCGGCCCCAGGCCCAGTAGTCCATGGAGTCGCACTGGCTGAGGGCGGTCATGAAGTTGGTGGTGACCGGGACGCCCGGTGAGAGGCGGTGCAGGATGTCGCGTTCCGCGCGGAAGTTCTCGCGGATCGTGGCGTCGGCGAACCGCTTGTAGTCCAGGGCCTGGCCCGGGTTGCCGACGGTAGGGGTGGCCCGTGGCGGGTTGATCTGCTCGAAGCTCGTGTAGCGCTGGCCCCAGAATGCCGTCCCCCAGGCCGCGTTGACCGCGTCCACGGTGCCGTAGGTCTCGGCGAGCCAGCGGCGGAAGTGGGCGGCGCAGGAGTCGCAGTAGCAGGCCGAGACGGGGACGCCGTACTCATTGTGGACGTGCCACAGAGCGAGCGCGGGGTGGTCGCCGTAGCGCTCGGCGAGCCTGGTCGTGATCGCCGCGGCGGCGGCGCGGTAGTCGGTGCTGCTGTGGCAGATCGCGCCGCGCGAGCCGAACTCGTAGCGCAGGCCCTCGGCCGTGACCGGCAGCGCCTCGGGGTGCGCGCGGTAGAACCAGGCGGGCGGTGCCACGGTGGGCGTGCCGAGGTCGACGCGGATGCCGTGCTCGTGCAGCAGGTCCAGGACCCGGTCCAGCCAGCCGAAGTCGTACTCCCCCGGTGAGGGCTCCAGCAGGGCCCAGGAGAAGATCCCGACGCTCACCATCGTCACGCCGGCCTCCCGCATCAGCCGGACGTCCTCCTGCCAGACGCTTTCCGGCCACTGCTCGGGGTTGTAGTCCCCACCGAAGGCGAGCCTGGTGAGGCCCCTGGGGCTGGTGTCCGGCATGAGTGTCTCCCGCTGGATCGATCATTTGGGAACGTGCACACACAACAGCGGCGGTGCTTTCCCAACATAACCGCACAGCAACAACCATTGACAAGTGTCCAGGATGTTTCTCTACTGTGAACGCTCACAGAAGCATGGCAGGGGCCCTCCAGAAATGAGCACCCAGGTCATGTGAACGTGCACATCTGCATGGCAGGTCCCCGCAGCGGGCGGGGACCCAGGTCAGGGGAGAAACCATGCCGCACACGAAGCGTCGTCGCCTCGTGACAACCGCCCTCGCCGTCGCGCTCGGCGCGACCACCCTCGCCGCCTGCGGCTCCGGGGACGACAGCAAGTCCGGGTCCGGTCCGGTCTCGTTGACGTACTGGACCTGGACGCCCGGCATGGACAAGGTCGTGGACCTGTGGAACAAGGGGCCGGGGAAGAAGGACCGGATCACCGTCACGGTGAAGAAGCAGGCCTCCGGCGACACGCTGGTCACCAAGATCCTCACCGCGCACAAGGCGAAGAAGGCCCCGGATCTGGTGCAGGCCGAGTACCAGGCACTGCCGACGCTGGTCAGCAATGGCGCGCTGGCCGACATCTCCAAGGAAGTCGGCGACGTGAAGGGCAAGTTCGCCGACGGCGTGTGGCAGCAGACCACGCTCGGCACGGACGCGGTCTACGCGGTACCGCAGGACATCGGCCCGATGATGTTCTACTACCGCACGGACCTGTTCAAGAAGTACGGCCTGAAGGTCCCCACCACCTGGGACGAGTTCGCCCAGGTCGCCCGCACCCTGAAGAAGAAGGCGCCGGACAAGTCCCTGACCACCTTCTCCGCCAACGACTCCGGCCTCTTCGCCGGTCTCGCCCAGCAGGCCGGCGCCAAGTGGTGGACCACCTCCGGCGACAAGTGGAAGGTCGCGATCAACGACGCGGCCACCCAGAAGGTCGCCCGGTTCTGGGGCGGGCTGGTCAAGGAAGGTGTCATCGACAACCAGCCGATGTACCAGCCGGCCTGGAACAAGGCCCTGAACACGGGCCAGGAGATCGCCTGGGTCAGCGCCGTGTGGGCGCCCGGCACGCTGACGACGGCCGCGCCGGACACGAAGGGCAAGTGGGCCATGGCCCCGCTCCCCCAGTGGTCCCAGAACCAGGACGTGACCGGCAGCTGGGGCGGCTCCTCCACCGCCGTCACCAGCGACTCCGCGCACAAGGAGGCGGCCGCCAGGTTCGCGGCCTGGCTGAACACCGACCACGACGCCCTGAACGCGCTGGCCAAGGACGGCGGGATCTACCCGGCCTCCACCTCCGCCCAGCTCAGCGGCGCCTTCACCGACCCGCCGGCGTTCTTCGCCCACCAGGCCGACTTCTACACGAAGGCCGCCGACATCGCGAAGACCACGGCGCCCTCCGCGTGGGGCCCGAACGTGAACGTCGCCTACGCGACCTTCAACGACGCGTTCGGCGCCGCCGCCAAGAACAAGTCGGACTTCGTCGCCGCCCTGAACACCATGCAGGACGCCACGGTCGCCGACATGAAGAAGCAGGGCTTCGGGGTTTCCCAGTGACCAGTACCGCAAGCCGGAAGTCGTACGGGGTCAAGGGGGCCCCGTACGCCCACCCGTCTCCCACCACCGCCCTCAAAGGAGCGCTGCGCGCGCCCTACTTTTTCCTTCTCCCCGCCGCGATCCTGTTCGCCCTCTTCTTCGCCCTGCCCATCGGGTACGCGCTCTGGCTCAGCTTCCGCAAGGTGCACGTCTCCGGCCTCGGCCTGGGGGCGGGGGCCCGGAACGAGGTGTGGGCCGGTTTCGAGAACTACACCGACGCCTTCCACGACGGTGAACTGCTGCACGGCGCGCTGCGCGTGCTCGGCTACGGCTGCATCGTCGTCCCGGTCATGCTCGGTCTCGCGCTGCTGTTCGCGCTGATGCTGGACTCCGACACGGTACGGCTCGCCCCGTTCACCCGGCTCGCGATCTTCCTGCCGTACGCCGTCCCAGGCGTCGTGGCCGCGCTGATGTGGGGCTTCCTCTACCTGCCCTCCGTCAGCCCCTTCTCCTACGTCCTCCAGCAGTTGCACCTGCCGCAGCCGAACCTGCTGGACGGCGGTCCGCTCTATCTCGCCCTGTCGAACATCGCGGTCTGGGGCGGCACCGGCTTCAACATGATCGTCATCTACACCTCGCTCCAGTCGATCCCGGCCGAGGTGTACGAGGCGGCCAGGCTGGACGGGGCCACCCCGCTGCAGATCGCGCTGAGGATCAAGATCCCGATGGTGGCGCCCTCGCTGGTGCTGACGTTCTTCTTCTCGATCATCGCGACGCTCCAGGTGTTCAACGAGCCGACGACCCTCCATCCGCTGACCAACTCCGTGAACCTGAGCTGGAGTCCGCTGATGAAGGTGTACCAGGACGCCTTCCACCGCAATGACATCTACTCGGCGGCGGCCGAGGCGACGCTGATCGCCCTTGCCACCCTGGTGCTGTCCTTCGGGTTCCTGCGGGCCGCGAACCGCCGTACCAAGCAGGAGGCAGCAGGATGAGTGCCCTCGCCGTCCACAAGGCCGCGCCGGCCGCCGGCACCACACCCGGTACGGCGCAGGGCCCGCCGCTGCGGCGCCGGATCGCCCTGGTCCCGACGATCACCCTGCTGATCGGCGCGATCTACACCCTGCTGCCGGTGGCCTGGGTGGTGATCGCCTCCACCAAGTCCGGGCACGAGCTGTTCTCCACCTTCACCTTCCTGCCGGGCACCGGGTTCACCCGGAACATCAAGGACCTGAGCGCCTACCGGGACGGCATCTACTGGCAGTGGATGGGCAACTCCGCCCTGTACGCCGGTCTCGGCGCCCTGGTGTCGACGGCCGTCTCGGCGTTCAGCGGCTACGCGCTCGCGACCTACCGCTTCAAGGGCCGGGAGACGATCTTTAACGTGCTGCTCGCGGGCGTCCTGATGCCGCCGGTGATCCTCGCCATCCCGCAGTATCTGCTGCTGGCGAAGGCGGACCTCACGGACTCGTACCTGTCCGTACTGCTGCCCCAGATCCTCTCCCCGTACGGCGTCTACCTGGCCCGGATCTACGCGTCCGCCGCCGTCCCCGCCGATGTGGTGGAGGCCGGGCGGATGGACGGGGCGAGCGAGTGGCGGATCTTCACCCGGATCGCGCTGCCGATGATGATCCCCGGCATGGTCACGGTCTTCCTGTTCCAGTTCGTGGCCGTGTGGAACAACTTCCTGCTGCCGTACATCATGCTCAGCGACGACGAGAAGTTCCCGCTCACCCTCGGCCTGTACACGCTGCTGGAGCAGGGCTCCAACACCCCGGCGCTGTACACGCTGGTGATCACGGGCGCGTTCCTCGCGGTGCTCCCGCTGATCGCGCTGTTCCTGGTGATTCAGCGGTTCTGGAGCCTCGACCTGCTCTCCGGAGCCGTAAAGTCATGACCATGAGCAATTCGGCGGGCCGGCGCAAACCGCCGACGATCCACGACGTGGCGCGCGAGGCAGGCGTCTCGCGCGGCACCGTATCGCGTGTGCTCAACGGCGGGCACTACGTCAGCCCCGCCGCGGCCGAGGCGGTCAACGCCGCCATCCGGAAGACCGGGTACGTCGTGAACCGGCACGCCCGGTCGTTGATCACCGGCCGCTCGGACTCGGTCGGCTTCCTGCTGACCGAGCCGCAGGAGCGGTTCTTCGAGGACCCCAACTTCAACGTCCTGCTGCGCGGCTGCACCCAGGCGCTGGCCGCGCACGACATCCCGCTGCTGCTGATGATCGCGGGCACCGAGGACGAACGGCGGCGCATCACGCGGTACATCACCGCCGGGCACGTCGACGGGGTGCTGCTGGTGTCCAGTCACTCCGGCGATCCGGTCGCCGAGGAACTGCGGGAGGCGGGCGTGCCGCTCGTGGCCTGCGGCAAGCCGATCGGCCTGGGCTCCAAGGTGAGTTACGTGGCCGCGGACGACCGCGACGGGGCCCGGGACATGGTCCGGCATCTGCTGTCGCTGGGCCGGCGCCGGATCGGCGTGGTCACCGGTCCACTGGACACCCCCGGTGGTGTGGAGCGGCTCGCCGGGTACAGGGAGGTGCTGGCCGAGGCCGGCATCGGGGCCGACGAGCGCCTGATCGTCTCCGGGGACTACAGCCGGGCGAGCGGCGAGGCGGGCGCGGAGCGGCTGCTGGCGCAGGCCCCGGACATCGACGCGGTGTTCGTCGCCTCCGACCTGATGGCGCAGGGTGTGCTGGCGGCGCTGCACCGGGCGGGCAAGGGGGTGCCGGATGACATCGCTGTCGGCGGCTTCGACGACTCGCCGGCGGCTACGGCCGCGACCCCTCAGCTCACCACGATCCGTCAGCCGTGGGACCGGATCAGCAACGAGATGGTGCGGGTGCTGCTCGCGCAGATCGGCGGGGAGGACGCGGCGGCGGTGATCCTTCCTACGGAGTTGGTGCGGCGCGCTTCCGCGTGAGCCGCCGGAGCGCTCCACGGGGTGCCAGGAAGTGTCGTCGGGCGTCTGCGGCGCCGCTGTGGCCGGGAAGGTGCTGCACACCGAGTGACCCACGGGGAGCCCGCAACCGGTCAGGATCGAAGAAGCCGGGGCGGGGTCCCCGGTCCTAGCGTGAGGTGCACCGACGGAAAACCCGTCGGGCCACGCACCTCAGAAGGAGACTCCCATGACCGCCGGCGTGCAGACGATCATCTACCCCGTCAAGGACAAGGACGCTGCCAAGGCCCTGTTCACCGCGCTGCTGGGTGTCGAGCCGTACGCGGACCAGCCCTACTACGTCGGTTTCAAGGCCGAGGGGCAGGACGTCGGCCTCGACCCGAACGGGCACGCCCAGGGGCTCACCGGACCGGTGCCGTTCTGGCACGTGACCGATCTCCGCGAGCGGCTCGCGGCCCTGCTGGAGGCGGGCGCCGAGGTGGTCCAGGACGTGCGCGACGTCGGCAACGGCCGGCTGATCGCCTCCGTGAAGGACGCCGACGGCAACATGATCGGCCTCCTCCAGGACCCGGCCGCCTGAGACCCGGCCCCACTCGCACGAACGGCCTTCTTGCACCCGCACTAGTTGCACACTCAACGATTGGCCGGATCGGTGCTACGGTGCGGGTATGGCAGTGAAGACGGCCGACGCCCGGCTCGAGGAACGGTGGCGGGACATCCTCGCCGTACACGCCCACACGATGTGCGAGATCGACCGGGCCCTGCATCCGTACGGGCTGGGCGCCAGCGACTTCGAGGTGCTGGACATCCTGGCGACCGAGTCGCCCGCGCAGGGCGACCAGTGCCGGGTGCAGAACCTGGTCGGCCGGGTCCATCTCAGCCAGAGCGCGCTGTCCCGGCTGATCGGCCGGCTGGAGAAGGACGGGCTGGTGGAGCGCTCGGTGTGCGCGGAGGACCGGCGCGGGGTGTGGGTGGCGCTCACCCCCAGGGGCCGCGGGCTGCACGCCGAGGTGCTGCCACTGCAGCGCGCCGTGCTGGAGCGCATGCTGACCGGCGAGGAGCGCCAGAGCACCGGTCAGGACCACTAGGGCACCGGACAGGACCCTCACAGCACCAGCTCGGCCCCGTCGGGCAGGACCTCCACGCCCTCCTCAGCGGCACGCGCGCGTGCCGGTGACTCCGGGTCGAGCAGCGGGTTCGTGTTGTTGAGGTGCGTGTAGATCCGGCGTGCAGCGGGATGCCGGGCCAGGGCGGCGAGGGTGCCGTCCGGGCCGGTGACCGGGAGGTGTCCCATGGCGGCCTGGCGGGGCCCGGACCGTACCGTCGTGCCCATCTCGTCGGCCGTGTAGAAGGTGCCGTCCAGCAGTACGCAGTCGGCCTCGGAACACAGCTCGTCCAGCTCCGGACTCCAGGCGCCCACGCAGGGCGCGTACACCAGCACTCCCCCGCTGGCGAGATCCTCGACGCGGTACGCCGTCACCCACGGGCCGGCCGGCTCCGGCGCTTGCACCGGCACGTATTTCGGGATCTTCGCGCCCACCGGATGCGCCGTGACCACCAGCCCGCCGGCCAGCACGAACCCGCCGTCGGCCAGGCTGTCCGCCCACTCCCAGGGGGCGTAACGGTCCAGTGCGGCCCGGGCGGGAGCCAGCACGGCGCGGACCGGCGGGGCGGCGTAGACCTTCAGTCCCGCCGCTCCGCGCAGCTCGGCCAGGCCGGTGACGTGGTCGGCCTCGGCGTCGGTGAGCAGGACGCCACGCAGCGGGGTGTCCCGGGGGCCGGGCCCGGGCCACAGCGCCGGCGTGGCGGAGAGCTGGGTGCGCAGATCGGGCGAGGCGTTCAGCAGCCACCAGTCGCGGCCGTTGCCGGTGACCGCGGCGCACTCCTGGGTGCGGGAGGCCAGCTTGCCGTCCCTCGCCGCCGTACACAGGGAGCAGGCGCAGTTCCACTGCGGGAAGCCGCCACCGGCGGCGGTGCCGAGCAGGACGACCCTCACGACCATCGGCTCCTTCACGCGCCGCGCTTTGTCTCTCGCCGGGGATCTTCCCCTCCGGAAGGCCTGTGTCCACCCCTCGGCAGGGGGCAGTTCCAGCCGTCCTCGTACGCGCGCGGCGGAGCCGCATGTCGATACGGCCCCGCGCCCCTGACGGGGCGCTTCCTCACCTGGCCAGCAGAGTGCGCACCCCCTGGGAAGTGAGCGTCAGGGCGTGGGTGGAGCTGCCGTCTATCGCCAGGGAGAGCTCCTCGTCGGGCCACTGGGAGGCCAGGGCGCCGAGGGGGATGAGGCGGTAACGGGAGACGAAGGGCAGGAGCCCGGCCATCTCGCCCTCCGTGGTGAAGACGGGGACGACGGCATCGCCTCCGGGCTGTTCCAGGACGGGCAGGGCCACGGTGGTGGCATCGGCGCCCTCCCCGTCGACCGCGTCGTCCGGCACGGGGACGAGCACGTCACTGTGGGCGAGGACGTCCAGCGCGCTCTGGTCCTCGGCGTTCACGGCCAGCGCGTCCAGCGCCTGCTGGGCCGGCGTCGGCAGGTCGTTCTGTGCGGGTGTCTCCATGGCATGTCCCCAGGTCGCGACGGTCGTACAGGCCACCCGGGGGGTGGAACCGCGCCCGGGCGTGCTCCGCCTCGCGTACCCGGTGGGCCACGGGACATGCGTGAGGATCGGCGGGAGATCCGGTGGTGGCCCGGTCCCGGTGGTGGCCGAAGACGGTGAAAATCCACCGGCAGGGGCCATCGTCGCCCGCGCGGGTCACCCGGGCTCCAGCGTGGCCGCATGCCGATGCAGCCATGGTTCCGCGACGCCAAGATGGGGATCTTCGTCCACTGGGGTGTCTACGCGGTGGACGGCGTCCCGGAGTCCTGGTCGTTCTACACCGGGCAGGTGTCCCATGAGCGGTACATGAAGCAGCTGGACGGCTTCACCGCGTCCCGTTACGAGCCACGTGCCTGGGCGGACCTGTTCGCCCGTGCCGGAGCCCGGTACGCCGTGCTCACCGCGCGCCATCACGACGGTGTGGCCCTGTGGGACAGCGCCCACGGTGGCCTGAACGTGGTGCGCCGTACGCCGGCGGGGCGTGACCTGATCGCCGGGTACGCCGACGCGCTGCGCGAGCGCGGCCTGCGGGTGGGCCTGTACTGCTCCCACTCGGACTGGAACCACCCCGACTACACGAGCACCCGGCACCCCGACCCGGACGAGGATCCCCCGACCCCCGTCGCGCACGCCCGGCCCGGTGACGAGGATCCGGCGGCCCGGGCGCGGTTCCTCGCCAACCGGGACGGTCAGGTCGGGGAGCTGGTGGAGCGGTTCCGCCCGGATCTGCTGTGGTTCGACGGCGAGTGGGAGCGCACCGAGGAGCAGTGGGGCCTTCAGGCTCTGGTCGCGCGGATCCTGGCCGGCAACCCGGAGACGGTCCTCAACGCGCGCATGCTGAGCCACGGCGACTACGCCACCCCGGAGCAGGGCGTGCCGCTCCAGGCACCCGACGGGCCCTGGGAGTTGTGCCTGACCGTCAACGACTCCTGGGGTTTCCAGCACCGCCGTGTACGGCACGGTGGCCGGCCTGCCGCCGGGACATCACTACGGCCCCAGCACCCTGTCGGCCGACCGGCGGACGCTGTACCTCGTGTGCTTCGACGTCCCGCGCGAGACGGTGTCCGTGCGGGGCCTGCGCAACCGGGTGCGCCGGGTGAGCGTGCACGGGACGGGCGCCGAGCTGGGCCACCGGGTCACCGGCGGGCTGCACGAGGTGCCTGGGGTGACCTGGCTGGACGCGCCGGCGGCGGGGGACGTGGACGAGTACGCCACGGTGCTCGCCGTGGAACTCGACGGGGAGCTGGACCTCTACCGGGGGACGGGGCGCACCTGACGCGGGAGCGTCAGCCGAAGGCGAGGGTCAGCTCGAAGTGGACAGTGTCGAGCAGGGTGACGACGTACTCGGCGAAGGAGCCGTCGGCGGCCCGGCCGGTCCACCGCGTCACCAGGAACCACTCCCCCGGCGCGCGCCCGAGCAGCTCCGCCTCCCCGGCGTCCAGCGGCCGTCCGGACACCCGCTGCTCCCCGTGGTCCGGCCGCAGCCCGGCCCGCAGCAGCACCTCGGTGAGCGAGGCCCGGCCGAGGCCCCGGGAGGGCAGCTCGCGGATCCCGGGCACCGGCGGCAGAAGGCTGCGCTCGTACGACACCACCGTACCGTCCGCGACCAGCTCCCGGGTCCGCTCCACGCACACGAACTCGTCCTTCTCCAGGCCGAGTTCGGCAGCCAGGGCCGCGTCGTGCGTCTCGCGTACGGCGAGGGTCCGCACGGTGGTGTCCACGCGCCGCACCGGGCGGGCGCGGGCCCAACGAGGCCGGTCCTCGGGCGGGCGGCCGTCGAAGACGACGTACGAGCCCTTGCCCGTGCGGGTCGCGATCAGGCCCTCCTCGGACAGTTCGGCGAGGGCCGCACGGACGGTCGTACGGCTGACGCCGAACCGCTCGGCGAGGGCGTGTTCGCCGGGCAGCCGCTCACCGGCTCGGCGGGTGCCCTCGCGGATCTCCCGGGCGAGGATCCGGCTGATCCGCTGGTGCTTGAGCGGGACGCCGGTCACGGTCCGGCCTCGGCGAGGAGGTCGTCGACGGTGGTGACCCGGACCAGCGGCCGGTACAGCTCCATGATCTGCAGGGCCTTGAGGTGGGAGTCGTCGTCCACGCCCGCACAGGCGTCCGCGACCACCAGCACCTCGATGCCGGCGTCGGCGGCGGCCAGGGCGGTGGAGAGCACACAGCACTCGGTGCTGACACCGGCCAGGACCAGACGGGCGTCCGGGCCGACGCGGGCGGCGAGCTCCGGGGTCCACTTGCCGAAGGTGGTGGCGTCCATGACATGGCCGGCCAGACCGGCGAACTCGTCGGACAGGTGCCAGAGTTCGGCGTCCGGGGGCTGCAGGGCGAAGGGCCAGGCCTCGTAGTAGGCGCGCCAGGCCCCGGCCGGTTTCCCTGGGGCCAGGAAGCGGGTGAAGGTGACCCGGTCGGCGAAGGCCGGCAGCAGGCTGCGCACACCCGCCACCGCGTCGGCGTAGCGGGGGGTGGCCCAGGGGCTCGCCGGGTCGGCGAAGACGCGCTGCATGTCGATGACGGCGAGGTGTCCGGCGGTCATGGGTGGAGCACCCCCGCGTCGGCCACCGGGCTCGGTGCCTGCGCCTCCTGCGCGCGGACCCGGCCCCGGCCCGTCAGCAGGTGGCCGAGGAAGGCGAGCGCCAGCGCCACCAGGACGCCGAGGTTGGCGTACGCCCAGGCCCCGGTCTTGCCGCCGAGACCGAACGGGCCGAGAAGGTAGCCCTGCCAGGTGAGCCAGCTCGCCGCGGTGTTGGTGACCAGGCCCCAGCCGACGGCCGTGGCGGCGAGGGTGAGGAGCAGGGGCGGCAGGGGGATGTCCCCGTAGCGGCCGTGCGGGCGGTAGAGGTCGCCGTCGTCGTAGTCGCGGCGGCGCAGGGCGAGGTCGGCGAGGACGATGCCGCACCAGGCGGCGATGGGGACGCCGAGCGTGGTGAGGAAGCCCATGAACTGGCCGAGGAAGTCGCCGGCGAAGAACACGATGTACACCGAGCCGGCGATCATCAGGAGGCCGTCGAGGAAGGCGGCCAGGTAGCGGGGCACCGGCAGGCCGGCGGAGAGCAGGGCGAGACCGGAGGAGTAGATGTCGAGGACGGCGCCGCCGACCAGGCCGAGGACCGCGACCACGGCGAACGGCACCAGGAACCAGGTGGGCAGGATCGTGGTGAGCGCGCCGATCGGGTCGGCCGCGACGGCCTTGCTCAACGCCGGCGAGGAACCGGCCAGGAGCAGGCCGAAGACCAGCAGGAGCAGCGGGGCCACCGAGGCGCCGAAGGTGGTCCAGCCGATGACTGAGCGGCTGGACGAACTCCGGGGCAGATAGCGGGAGTAGTCGGCGGCGGCGTTCACCCAGCCCAGGCCGAAGCCGGTCATCATGAACACCAGCGCGCCGATGAACTCCTGCGCGGTACCCGACGGGACGGCGCTGACCGTGCTCCAGTGGATGTGGTCGGCGACGAGACCGACGTAGACGACGGTGAGGACGCCGGTGATCACGGTGATCGCCGTCTGCAGCCGCATGATCAGGTCGAAGCCCATGACTCCGCCGACGACGGTCAGTGCGGCCACGACCACGAGGGCGACGGCCTTGGTCCCGGTGCCGCCGCCCCAGCCGAGGCGGCCGAAGACGGTCGCGGTGGCCATCGTGGCGAGCGCGGTGAGGACGGTCTCCCAGCCGACGGTGAGCAGCCAGGAGATCACCGAGGGCAGGCGGTTGCCGCGCACTCCGTACGCCGCCCGGCTGAGCACCATCGTGGGCGCCGAGCCGCGCTTTCCGGCGACCGCGATGAACCCGCACAGCAGGAACGAGCCGACGATGCCGAGCACGCCGGCGGCGAGGGCCTGCCAGAAGGAGATCCCGAAGCCGAACGCGAAGGCGCCGTAGCTCAGGCCGAGGACGGAGACGTTGGCGCCGAACCAGGGCCAGAAGAGCGTGCGCGGGGTGCCCTTGCGCTCGGCGTCCCCGATGACGTCGAGTCCGTGCGTCTCCACCTGGATCGGGCGGCCGGCGGGTCTTCCGTCGGTGCTGCCGAGCGGGTCCTGCGCTTGCGTCATCGCCGAGCCACCTGCCCTACCTGTCTAGACGTGTCTACTCCGCACGCTAGGAACAGGGTGCCGGGCCGTCAAGGACGGACGCCAGGCCCAACGGCCCCGGCGATACTCGTGGTTCAGCGGTCGAACTCCTCCTGGATCGATGTCCTCGGCTCCTCCCGCAGGTGCTGGGAGAGGCCGGGCTTCCCACCCTCGCGCGCCTGTTCCGCGCGCTGTGCCGCGGTGCGGCCGAGGTCCGAGTCCGGGTCGACCCGTACCGACCTCGCCACGTCGTCGCGGCCCGTGTACTGCTCGGCGGGGATGCCGCGCAGGGCCTTGACGACCTCGTCCGACGCGCCCGCCTGCCGCGCGGCCGTGACCAGGCGTTCCTTGTCGGCCGGGTACGACACGTCCTTCAGCGCCGCCAGCACCTCGGGGACGCTGGTGTGTGCCGTGCTCATGGCGCCTCCTCGTTCGTCGCCTTCCCCGGCGTTCTCGTCCGCGGTGTCCTCGCCCTCCGCCTGGGACGGAGTCGTACGCGGCGGCTGCTCGGTCCGCGACGCCCGGCTCCCGCTCGCCCTCGGCCTGCGACGGGGTGCTCTCGCTCGTCGGGGCCTCCCACACGCGTCCGTGCCGGTTGTCGAAGACACCGAGTACCCGTCCCTCCCGCCTCCCATGACCGGGGAGAATCCATGAATCCGCTGCCGGGCGACGGGGACCTGACCGGTCCCCGCGCAGTATGCGGCGCCGGCGTACGGACCCAGCACCTTCTCACCGCCTGGGGGAGCCCCACGCGTCCAAGGAGATCACCGACCGGATCGACCACCTCGGGAAGAAGCGGTTCCAGAACCCGGCCGAGGTGAGCAAGGCGGTCTTCCGGAACGAGTGACCGGGCGACATGCGTGCGGCGGCCGGGGCACCGGCCGCCGCACGCATGTCGTGTGCCCTGCCTCAGTCCACGGCGCGGACCGTGGGCACGCCCAGTTCGACCGGGCCCTCCGCAGCCTGCGCGGACTTGCACGTGTCGTGGCAGTCCTTCTCCAGGCTGCAGCACAGCGAACAGATCGCGCCCCCGTGGAAGGGGCAGCCGGCCATGTCGGGCCGTTCGAAGCCGGTCGCGCACACCGAGCAGGTCAGGGTGGCCGCCGAGGGCAGCCCGTCGGGTCCGAGCAGCGGCTCGTCCAGGGCGTCCGCGCGGGCGATGTAGTACCTGCCCTTGGTCAGCACGGCGAACAGCGGCGAGAGCACCATGGCCAGGAACAGCGCGACGAAGGGCGAGAACGCCTTGCCGTAGGCGCCGAAGGCGTCGAAGTACGCGGCGATGGACACCGCCGACGCGATCAGCATGGAGCCGAAACCGACCGGGTTGAAGTGGTGGAGATGGGCCCGCTTGAACTCGATGTACGACGGGCTGAGCTTCAGCGGCTTGTTGACGACCAGGTCGGCGACGACCGCGCCGATCCAGGCGATCGCCACGTTGGAGTAGAACCCGAGGACGGTGTTGAGAAAGCCGAAGACGCCGCCCTCCATCAGGGCGAGGGCGATGCCGACGTTGAGGAAGATGTAGACGACGCGGCCGGGGTGACGGTGGGTCAGTCGGGAGAAGAAGTTCGACCAGGACAGCGAACCGGAGTACGCGTTCGTCGAGTTGATCTTTATCTGGGACAGGATGACGAAGAACGTGGCCAGTCCCAGGGCGACGGGCGCGGCGAAGGTCCCGAACCCGTGGACGTACTGCTGGATCGGCTCGTTGGCCTTGGCCAGTCCCACGCTTGACGCGATGAAGAAGGCGAGGAAGGCGCCGCCGATCTGCTTGAGCGCGCCCAGCACCACCCAGCCGGGTCCGGCGCCGAGGACCGCGGCCCACCACTGCCGGCCGTTGCCGGCCGTCCGGTCGGGCATGAAGCGCAGATAGTCGACCTGCTCCCCGATCTGCGCGATCAGTGACAGGGCGACGCCCGCGCCCGCCCCGACCCCGAGCACGCTGATGCTCGATCCGGTGGGCGAGTCACCCGCGAAGTGCGTGAACTCCGCGAATTTTCCCGGCTCCTGGATCGCGATGGACACGAACGGCGCGACCATCAGCACCAGCCAGACGGGCTGGGTCCACACCTGCATCTTCGACAGCGCGGTCATGCCGTACACGACGAGCGGCAGGATGATCAGCGAGCAGACGAGGTAGCCCACGGGCAGCGGTATGTGCAGGCCCAGTTCGAGGGCCTGCGCCATGATCGAGCCTTCGAGGGCGAAGAAGATGAAGGTGAAGCTCGCGTAGATCACCGAGGTCAGCGTCGAGCCCAGATAGCCGAATCCGGCGCCCCGGGTCAGCAGGTCCATGTCGATGGAGTACTTCGCCGAGTAGTACGAGATCGGGATGCCGGTGAGGAAGATGACCACCGCCGCGGTCAGGATCGCCACCATGGCGCTGGAGAAGCCGTGGGAGACGGCGATCGAGCCGCCGATGGCGAAGTCCGCGAGATAGGCGATGCCGCCGAGGGCCGTGGTGGCCACGACGTACGGCGTCCAGCGGCGGAAGGACTTGGGCGCGTAGCGCAGCGAGTAGTCCTCCAGGGTGTCCTTCCGGGCCCACCCGTTGTACGTCCGGCCGCCCGGCGAGGACGGCGGGGCCGGTGGCGCCTGCTGGTCGACGGTCTCCGTCACGGCTGCTCCCTCTTCCTGCGGTCCACCCCGGTGGATCCCGGGGCGTTGCAGGGAAGGGTCGCGCCGCGCCATTACTCCGCCGTTTCGCCGTCTTTACAACGACGGGCAGGATGAGGGAGATCGCCGCTGGTCACGGGGGCGGGGCCGTCGGGTTCCGGGGGGGTTCGTCCTTCTTCCGCCTCGTTCCGGAGCACACCCCCTCCTCGCCCCTGCTGCGCGCCCTGTACGACATCCTGCGCGCCGACCTCGGCAAGCGCGTTCATCGACGTCTTCCGGCGGCGTGGCGCGTGCGGCGGCGGAGCGGTCCGCGGTGAGGATGGCGGGCGGGAGCAGCCGGCTGGGAGGTGGGTATGACGGTGAACCGTATCGGCCTGGTGGTGCACGGCGGCCGCGCCGAGGCCTTGGCCACCGCGCGCGTGGTGCGCGAGTGGTGCACGGAGCACGCCGTGAGATGCGCCGACATCGACGTGTGGCAGGAAGGGGCGCGGCACAGTGCCCGGGAAGAGGTCGACGCGGCGGGCGATCCCGACCTCATCGTCACCCTCGGCGGGGACGGCACCTTTCTGCGCGGCGCCCGGCTGGCGGCCGCGAACGACGCCCTGGTCCTCGGCGTCGACCTCGGGCGCGTCGGCTTCCTCACCGAGGTCCCGGCCTCGGCGGTGCGCGCGGCGCTGGACGCGGTCCGCTCCGAGCGGATCACCGTGGAGAGCCGGATGCTCCTCACCATGCGGGCGTCCTGCCGGCTGGAGGTGCCCGCGCAGATGGAGGCGCTGGTGCGGTACGGCCGTGGGCCCATGCTGCCGCCGCCCCGGGTGCGGGCGGAGTGCGAGGTCGGTGGTGAATGGGGCGTCGCGCTCGACGTCACCGCGCTCAACGACGTCGTCGTGGAGAAGCTCGCCAGGGACCGGCAGGTGTCGGTCGGCGTCTATCTGGCCGGCCGGCTCCTGGCCAGCTACTCCGCCGACGCGCTGCTGGTGGCCACGCCCACGGGCTCCACCGCGTACAGCTTCGCCGCGGGCGGCCCGGTGGTCTCGCCGCGTGCGGAGGGCCTGGTCTTCACGCCGGTCGCCCCGCACATGGTGTTCAACCGCTCGGTCGTGGCCGCCCCCGACGAGGCCATCGCGCTCAGGATCCTCGAACGGTCGGGCCAGGCCGCCGTCAGCATCGACGGCCAGCTGCGCGGTGTACTGAGCCCCGGTGACTGGATCGGCGTGTACGCCGCACCGCGCCGGCTGAAGGCGGTCCGGCTGGGCCCGATGGACTTCTACGGCCGGCTGCGCGAGCGGATGAACCTCACCGACGCGCCTGCCGCGCTCGCGGACGGGGAAGCCGCTCCCCTGTGGCCGGTGACCACACCCCGGCCGGACGACCTGGCCCACCTCGCGCTGCCTCCGGCTCCCGAGGACGGGCATCAGCCGACCTGAGCTCCGGAGACGAACCGCACACGGCGATCCGGGGAGCCCTGGGCACGCCGACCACCACGGCAGTGGTGCGCCGCCCGCCCAGTGATCCACACCACCCCCGGATGCGGACAGGTCATGCCGGTCGCTCGGCTCGGCGGGTCAGAGCTGCCCCCTCCTGGAACCACACCCCGCCGACGGTGACCCGATCGGTCCGCTCCGAGCCGCCGACGACACGGATCCAGCTGTCCACGGTCAGCCCGCGACCGCTGAGCTGTCCAGGCCCGCTCGGCGCCGGATGAGGCGGTGCAGGTGTTCCTGGAGCCGGGCGGTCTCGCCGGGTGGCAGGGGGTGTCCGAGGTCCGGGCGGAGTAGAGCGGTGAGGTTCTGGTGCCGGCGTTGGGCTGCGATGTCCACGGCACGGGTGCCGTCGGCAGCCCTCAGTGTCCGCCAGCCGCCGTACTCCAGCAGCCGCCCGACCGTGTCGGCGGACGCGCCGTGCCATGCGGCCCGGTGCAGGGGCGCGTCACCGCCACGGCCCTCCAGGCGCGCGGAGTTGATCCGGGCCGGATGCTCGTCGAGCACCTCCCGAAGCGGTCCGCCAGTCCCCGTCGCGGGCCGCATCGGCGAGCCGGTCCCGCAGTGCCGCGAACGTGTCCTTGTCTGCAAGTCGGAAAGCCACGAAGACATGTCCCCCGTGGGGCGGGCTCGCGCTCGCCCTCGGTGTCGCCCCGCCCCGGCTCAGTCCGTCGTGGACGACTGCCGCTTCGGCAGCTTCCAGTTCGGTCGCGGGAAGTGGCAGGTGTAGCCGTTGGGGTAGCGCTCCAGGTAGTCCTGGTGCTCGGGCTCCGCCTCCCAGAAGTCGCCCACGGGCTCCACCTCCGTGACCACCTTCCCCGGCCACAGCCCGCTCGCCTCGACGTCCGCGATCGTGTCCACGGCGACACGGTGCTGTTCCTCGTCGCCGTAGAAGATGGCGGACCGGTAGCTGCGCCCGATGTCGTTGCCCTGGCGGTCGCGCGTGGTCGGGTCGTGGATCTGGAAGAAGAACTCCAGGATGTCGCGGTAGCTCGTCACCGTGGGATCGAAGAGGATCTCGATGGCCTCGGCGTGGTCGCCGTGGTCGCGGTACGTGGCGTTCGGCGTGTCGCCGCCGCTGTAGCCGACGCGCGTGGACACCACGCCCGGCTGTTTGCGGACCAGATCCTGCATGCCCCAGAAACAACCGCCTGCCAGGACGGCCCGCTCGGTTCCCACGGTCATCGGTCACTCCCTGAAGCTCGAGCCCGGCGCGGTCACTCGACGTGCCGGTTACACGGTCCCCCAGCCTAATACCGCCCGCGCGCGACCAGCCCTCGCCCCGCACTCCGTACACAGCCGGGCCTCGGAAATCCGGTGGGACCGAGTTGGTCTAGTCCTCTTGACGAGGAGACCCACCGGCGCTTTGGTATGTACCAACTCGGCTCGCACGGCACCACCCCACCACTCCACGCCCGAGGCATCCCCAGAAGGGGCACTGTCATGCACCTGGCAAGACTTGCGTCTTCCGCCTGCGCGCTCGCGCTCGCGGCCACCGGCGCCGCCGTGGCTCTGGCACCGGCCGACAGCGCCGCGGCGGCGGCGAGCAGCGTCTACTCCGTGGCTCCCTACGTCGACATGTCCAACAGTCAGGAGGGACTCCTCGACACCGCCATCACCGGACACCAACTCAAGGCCTACACCGCGGCGTTCGTGCTCGGCGAAGGCTGCAACCAGATCTGGGGCGACACCCTCCCCATCGGCAACGACTCCTACACCGACCCCGAGATGGCCAGGGCGAAGTCCGAGGGCGCGTCCGTCATCATCTCCTCCGGCGGGGCGAGCGGCGAGCCGCTCGCCTGGACCTGCTCCACCCAGAGCAGCATCGACGCCGGATACCAGGCGCTCGTCAACGACTACGGCGTCACCCGACTCGACTTCGACGTCGAGGGCGCCGCCGTCGCGGACACCGCGGCAGCGGCCCGCCAGATGCAGGCGATGAAGGACCTCAAGGCGTCCAACCCCGGCCTGCAGTTCTCCATGACCCTGCCGGTACTGACCAGCGGCCTGACCAACGACGGCGTCAACATCCTCAAGGCCGCCAAGAACGCGGGCATCAGGATCGACGTGGTCAACATCATGGCCATGGACTACTACGCGGGCACGGGCACCGAGATGGGCCAGGGCGCGGTCGACGCGGCCAGGGCCACGCTGGCGCAGATGCAGTCCGTCGACTCCGGTTACACCTACGCCAACCTCGGGATCACCCCGATGATCGGCAAGAACGACGACGGCTCGACGTTCACCCTGGCCGACGCCCGCACCGTGGAGAACTTCGCCGCGCAGAACGGCGTCGGACGGCTCGCCTTCTGGGCCGTCACCCGGGACCAGCCGTGCAGCGGGAGCGCCAACTCGCTGCCCACGTGCAGCGAGATCAGCCAGAACAGCCTCGCCTTCACGGACGCTTTCGTGCCGTACGAGGGCAGCTCGGGCGGTGGGGGCGGAGGCACGACGAGCGACTTCTCCCTGTCCCTGTCACCGGGCTCCGCCTCGGTCGCCCAGGGTGGTTCCGCGACCGCGACCGTCGCCACGGCCGTCACCTCCGGCAGCGCCGAGTCCGTCAGCCTCTCCGCCTCCGGCGCGCCCTCCGGCGTCGGCGTCTCCTTCAGCCCCGGCTCCGTGACGTCCGGCGGCACCTCGACGCTGACGGCGACGGTCGGCTCCTCCGTCGCCGCGGGCACCTACCCGATCACGGTCACCGGGACCGCGGCGGGAGGCAGCCACAGCGCGACCTACACGCTCACCGTCACCTCCGGTGGCGGCGGAGGCGGAGGTGGCGGCGGGGGCTCACTGACCAACGCCGGCTTCGAAACCGGCAGCCCGAGCCCCTGGACCTGCACGGGCGGCAGCTCGGTGGTCTCCAGCCCGGTCCACAGCGGCAGCCACGCCCTCCAGGTCACCCCGAGCTCCAGCAGCACCGGCGAATGCGACCAGACCGTCACCCTGTCCCCCAACCACACCTACACGCTCACCGGTTGGGTGCAGGGCCCCTACGCCTACATCGGGGTCAGCGGCGGCGCCACCGCCGGCACGTGGTCGAACAGCACGAGCTGGAACCAGCTGACCGTCACCTTCACCACGGGCAGCAGCGGAACCGTCACCGTCTACGTCCACGGCTGGTACGGCCAGTCCGACGTCCACGCCGACGACTTCACCCTCGGCTAGGCGCGCCCGGGCCCACCACGCGTGCGGCGCGCCCTCCAGGAGGGGCGGCGCGCCGCACGACGTACTGGCCGATGACGGCCTACCGACGCTCGTCGTGGTGGCTGCCGACGACAGCGGTGCCGCCTCCTCGGCCGTCCAGCTGGTCACGGCCCTTACGGCGCCGACTTCCCGGTGCCGAGGGGGCCCGGTACCCCGCGGCCAGGTACTCATGCCGACGCCGAACCGGGACCACGGACCGCACGCACCGGTGGCGCCGCGGGATCTCCCGTACCGGTGCGGGCCGCTGACAACCCCTCGGGAGTTACCGTGCGCCATGGACCGGCTGCGGCGTCTCCGCCTCGGCGAGCAGTTTCAGGGTTGCCTCGCCCGCCTCCGCCGGGGTCCAGCGGGCGCCCTTGTCGGCGGTGGGGCCCGGGCGCCAGCCCTCCATGACGGTGATGCGGCCGCCCTCGGACTCGAAGACCCGGCCCGTGACCCCCGTGCAGGCGGCGGAGCCGAGCCAGACCACGAGCGGGGAGACGTTCTCGGGGGCCATCGCGTCGAAGCCGCCGTCCTCGGGGGCGGCCATGGTCCCGGCGAAGGTCCGCTCGGTCATCCGGGTCCGGGCGGCCGGGGCGATGGCGTTGACCTGGACGCCGTAGCGGCCCAGTTCGGCGGCGGCGACGAGGGTCAGGCCGACGATCCCGGCCTTGGCGGTGGAGTAGTTGCCCTGGCCCACGCTGCCCGACAGCCCGGCTCCGGAGCTGGTGTTGATCACCCGGGCCTCGGGCACGCGGCCCGCCTTCGACTCGGCACGCCAGTGCGCGGCGGCGTGCCTCAGCGGCAGGAAGTGGCCCTTGAGGTGGACGCGCACGACCGCGTCCCAGGCGTCCTCGTCGAGGTTGACGAGCATGCGGTCCCGCAGGAATCCGGCGTTGTTGACCAGCGTGTCCAGGCGGCCGTAGGTGTCCAGCGCGGTGGCGACGAGGGAGGCGGCGCCCTCGGCGGTGGCGATGTCGCCTCCGTGCGCGACCGCCTCACCGCCGAGCGCGCGGATCTCGTCGACGACCTGCTGAGCCGGTCCGGCGGTCCCGCCGGTGCCGTCGAGGCCCACGCCGAGGTCGTTGACGACGACCTTGGCTCCCTCTGCGGCGAAGGCGAGGGCGTGGGCGCGGCCCAGGCCGCGGCCCGCACCGGTGATCACGGCCACGCGTCCGGTGCACAGTCCGGTCATGGGAAGAGTCCTCTCGTGGGTGTCCAAGAGCCCGTCACTTGTTGACACTTGCCGCGTCGAGGAAGGCGGGGCGCTCTCCTCCGCCATGGACGTGCAGGCTCGCCCCGCTGATGTAGGAGGCCCGGTCGGAGGCGAGGAAGACACAGGCGTCGCCGATGTCGGCGGGCGCGGCGAGTCGGCCGAGCGGGACGGTGCGGCCGACGGCGGCGATGCCGTCCTCGTCCCCGTAGTGCAGGTGCGACAGTTCGGTGCGGACCATGCCCGGGACGACCGTGTTCACCCGCACCCGCGGCGCCCATTCCACGGCCATGGAGCGGGCGAGGTGGTCCAGGCCGGCCTTGGCCGCGCCGTACGCCGCGGTGCCGGGTGAGGGTCGGGTCCCGCTGACGCTGCCGATCATCACGATCGATCCGCCGCCCTGCTGACCGCGCATCACCTCGTAGGCGGCGAGTGAGGCGGTGAGGGGCGCCAGGAGGTTCAGCTCCAGGACCCGGGCGTGCCGTCCCGCTCCGCCCTCGCCGAGCACCCGGAAGGGGGTGCCTCCGGCGTTGTTGACGAGGGTGTCGAGGCGTCCGTACTCGCCCCGCACACGCGCGAAGAAGGCGCCGACCGCGTCGGCGTCGCGCAGGTCGACGGAGAGGAAGCGGGCCGTGCGGCCGGCCGCTTCGAGCGGCTCGTCCGGGGGCCGGCGCGCGCAGGTCACGACGTCCGCGCCGGCCTCGAGGAATGCCCGGGCGATGCCGGCGCCGACGCCCCGGGTTCCGCCGGTGACCACCGTGACGCGTCCGGTGAGATCGATGACCGCCGCCAAAGGACACCTCCCGCAGCGCGCACTCCGCTGCTACCTTCTCGCCTAACAAACGTTTGGTGGAAAGGTAGCTGATCTGCTCATGGGTGTCTCCACCTCCGTCCCCGAAGAAGGCGTCGCCGTCGTCACCGTGGACTTCCCGCCGGTCAACGCCCTTCCCGTGCGCGGCTGGTACGAACTGGCCGCCTGTGTGCGCGCCGCCGGCGCCGACCCGAAGGTCCGGTGCGTGGTGCTCACCGCCGAGGGCCGCGGCTTCAACGCGGGTGTCGACATCAAGGAGATGCAGCGCACGGCCGGGCACGAGGCCCTCCTCGGCGCCAACCGCGGCTGCTCCGAGGCGTTCGCCGCCGTGTACGACTGCGAGGTCCCGGTGGTCGCCGCCGTACAGGGCTTCTGTCTGGGCGGCGGCATCGGGCTGGCCGGGAACGCCGACGCGATCGTCGCCGCCGACGACGCCGTCTTCGGCCTGCCCGAGCTGGACCGTGGCGCCCTCGGCGCGGCCACCCATCTCGCCCGGCTGGTGCCCCAGCACCTGATGCGGACCCTGTACTACACCTCGCGCACCGTCTCCGCCGAGGAGCTGCACCGGCACGGCTCGGTGTGGCGGGTGGTCCCGCGCGAACAACTCCACACGGCCGCACGGGAGTTGGCCCGGGAGATCGCCGCCAAGGACGGGTCCCTGATCCGCCTGGCCAAGGCGGCGATCAACGGCATCGACCCGGTCGACGTGCGCCGCAGCTACCGCTTCGAGCAGGGCTTCACCTTCGAGGCCAACCTCAGCGGTGTCGCCGACCGGGTCCGCGACACCTTCGGCAAGGGCCGCGAAGCCATCGGCACGGACCGGGAGCAGCAGTCGTGAGCAGGGACAAGACGATGACCGCCGAGGAGGTCGTCGGCCGGCTGGACAGCGGCATGACGATCGGCATCGGCGGCTGGGGTTCGCGGCGCAAGCCGATGGCACTGGTGCGGGCGCTGCTGCGCTCGGACGTCACCGACCTGACCGTCGTCTCCTACGGCGGCCCGGACGTCGGCCTGCTCGCCGCCGCGGGCAGGATCCGCACGCTGGTCGCGGCCTTCGCCACCCTCGACTCCATCCCCCTCGAGCCGCATTTCACGGCGGCCCGGCAGCGGGGCGCGCTGGAACTGGTGGAGCTGGACGAGGCCATGTTCATGTGGGGACTGACGGCGGCCGCGCACCGGCTGCCCTTCATGCCGGTCCGGGCCGGTCTCGGATCCGACGTGATGAGGGTCAACCCCGGCCTGCGGACGGTGCGTTCGCCGTACGAGGACGGCGAGGAGCTCGTCGCCGTCCCGGCCCTGCGCCTGGACGCCGCGCTGGTGCACCTCAACCGGGCGGACGTGCACGGCAACGCCCAGTACCTCGGCCCCGATCCCTACTTCGACGACCTGTTCTGCGAGGCCGCCGACGCCGCCTACGTCTCCTGCGAGCGGATCGTGGACAGCGCCGACCTGCTCAAGGACGCCGGGCCGCAGACCCTGCTGGTCAAGCGCGCCTTCGTGAACGGTGTCGTGGAGACACCGAACGGCGCCCACTTCACCTCCTGCGTCCCCGACCACGACCGTGACGAGGCGTTCCAGCGGGCCTACGCGCGGGCCGCCCGCGACCCGGAGACCTGGCGGGCCTTCGCCGGGCGGTTCCTGTCCGGGGACGAGGAGGCGTACCAGGCCGCGGTGGCGGCGTTCCACGAGGAGGAGGCAGGCGCATGAGTGACACCCGTACGACGACGGAGGCGACGCGCGCCGAGTACTGCGTGGTGGCCTGCGCCGAGGTCTGGCGGGACGCGGGGGAGATACTGGCGAGCCCGATGGGCACCGTCCCGACGATCGGGGCCCGGCTGGCGAAGCTGACGTTCTCCCCCGACCTGCTGCTGACCGACGGCGAGGCGCTGCTGATCGGTGACGTCCCGGCGGTCGGTGCCAGGGCCGGGGTGGTCGAGGGCTGGCTGCCGTTCCGGCAGCACCTGGCGCTGGTCGCGACCGGGCGGCGGCACGTGATGATGGGCGCGAGCCAGCTCGACCGGTACGGCAACCAGAACATCTCCTGCATCGGCGACTGGGCCCGCCCCACCCGCCAGCTGCTGGGCGTGCGCGGCGCCCCCGCCAACACCCTCAACAATCCGACCAGTTACTGGGTGCCACGGCACTCGAAGCGGGTGTTCGTCGAGCGGGTGGACATGGTGTGCGGTGTGGGCCACGACCGTGCCGCGGCGGCCGGTCCCTCCGCGTCCCGGTACCACCGCATCGCGGAGGTCGTGAGCGACCTGGGCGTCCTCGACTTCCGGACGCCCGACCGGACGATGCGGCTGCGCTCACTGCACCCCGGGGTCACGGTCGGCCAGGTCGCCGAGGCCACCGGCTTCGCGCTCACGGTCCCGGACGAGGTGCCGTACACCCGGGACCCCACCCCCGGAGAACTGCGGCTGATCCGCGAGGTCATCGACCCGACGGCGCTGCGCGAGCGCGAGGTGCCCGCGTGAGCGACATCACGATCGCCACCCCGCTGACCGAGCTCGTCGGTGTGCGGCACCCCATCGTGCAGACCGGCATGGGCTGGGTGGCCGGCCCCCGTCTGGTGTCGGCCACCGCCGACGCGGGCGCGCTCGGGATCCTCGCCTCGGCCACCATGACGACCGAGCAGTTGCGCGCTGCCGTCCGCGAGGTCAAGTCCCGTACCGGCGCGCCCTTCGGGGTCAATCTGCGGGCGGACGCCTCGGACGCCGCCGAGCGGGTGCGGATCATCATCGAGGAGGGGGTGCGGGTCGCCTCGTTCGCGCTCGCGCCCTCCCGGGAGCTGATCGCCCGGCTGAAGGACGCCGGCGTGGTCGTCATCCCGTCCATCGGTTCCCGGCGGCACGCCGAGAAGGTCGCCGCGTGGGGCGCCGACGCGGTGGTGGTGCAGGGCGGGGAGGGCGGGGGGCACACCGGGAAGGTCGCCACCACCGTCCTGCTCCCCCAGGTGGTCGACGCGGTCGGCATCCCGGTCGTCGCGGCCGGCGGCTTCCACGACGGCCGCGGCCTGGTCGCCGCGCTCGCCCACGGTGCCGCCGGGATCGCCATGGGCACCCGCTTCCTGCTCACTTCCGACAGCACGGTCCCCGACGCGGTCAAGGCCCGCTACCTGGCGGCCACGGTGGACGACGTCACCGTCACGACCAAGGTCGACGGACTCCCCCACCGGATGCTGCGCACCGAGCTGGTCGACTCCCTCGAACGCTCCGGCCGGGCCGGCGCGCTGCTGCGCGCCGTACGGCACGCGGCGTCCTTCAAAGCGCTGTCGGGCATGAGCTGGGCGCGGATGGTCCGCGACGGTCTGGCCATGCGGCACGGCAAGGAGTTGACGTGGAGTCAGGTCCTGCTGGCCGCCAACACCCCCATGCTGCTCAGGGCGTCGATGGTCGAGGGCAGGACCGACCTCGGTGTGATGGCCTCAGGTCAGGTCGCCGGTCTGATCGACGATCTCCCGTCCTGCGCAGAGCTCGTCGACCGGGTCATGGCGGAGGCCCGGGCCACGCTCCGCGGACTGCCCCGGCCCGAGTAGACGACTCCTCGGCGTCAGAGCCGCTCGACGATGGTGACGTTGGCCTGGCCGCCGCCCTCGCACATGGTCTGCAGGCCGTAGCGTCCGCCGGTGCGTTCCAGTTCGTGCAGGAGCGTGGTCATGAGCTTGGTGCCGGTGGCGCCCAGCGGGTGGCCGAGGGCGATGGCGCCGCCGTTGACGTTGACCTTCTCCGGGTCGGCGCCGGTCTCCTTCAGCCAGGCGAGCACCACCGGGGCGAAGGCCTCGTTGATCTCCACGAGGTCGATGTCGTCCAGGGTCATCCCGGCCTTCTTCAGGGCGTACGCCGTGGCCGGGATCGGCGCGGACAGCATCCGGATGGGGTCCTCGCCGCGCACCGAGAGGTGGTGGACGCGGGCGCGGGGTGTCAGACCGTGCTCCCGTACGGCTCGTTCGCTCGCGATCAGCACGGCGGAGGCGCCGTCGGAGACCTGGGAGGAGACGGCGGCGGTCAGCCGGCCGCCCTCGACCACCGGCTTCAGGCCCGCCATCTTCTCCAGGGTGGTGTCGCGCCGGGGACCCTCGTCGCGGGTCACCTCGCCGTAGGGGACGAGTTCACGGTCGAAGCGGCCCTCGTCGATGGCGCGGACGGCCCGCTGGTGGGAACGCAGCGCGAACTCCTCCATGTCGCGGCGGGAGATGCCCCACTTACCGGCGATCATCTCCGCGCCGGTGAACTGGTTGACCGGCCGGTCGCCGTAGCGGGCCCGCCAGCCCTCGGAACCGGCGTAGGGGCCCTGGGTGAGCCCGAGGGGCTCGGCGGCCTGGCGGGTGGCGAAGGCGATCGGGATCATCGACATGTTCTGCACGCCGCCCGCGACCACCAGGTCCTGGGTGCCCGAGAGCACGCCCTGCGCGGCGAAGTGCAGGGCCTGCTGGGAGGAACCGCACTGGCGGTCCACCGTCACGCCCGGCACCTCCTCGGGCAGCCCGGCGGCCAGCCAGCAGGTGCGGGCGATGTCGCCGGCCTGCGGTCCGACGGTGTCCACACAGCCGAGGACGACGTCCTCGACGGCAGCCGGGTCGACACCCGAGCGCTCCATCAGCGCCGTCAGCACATGGGCGCCGAGATCGGCCGGGTGGACGGCCGCGAGCCCGCCGCCGCGCCTGCCGACCGGGGTGCGGACCGCTTCGACGATGTATGCCTCGGCCATGGCCACTCCTTGGGGATCGGTGATGTCTGCGGTGTCAGTGCAAACCCGGCCGGCTCACCGGGTACCCGTACCTTCCGGCCGGGGCGCCCGCGGGGCTCAGGCGTGCTGGCTGCTGACGGACAGGACCTCCCCGGTCAGGTACGAGGAGTAGTCGCTGGCCAGGAAGACGATGACATTGGCCACCTCCCACGGCTCGGCCCAGCGGCCGAAGGCCTCGCGGGCGGTCAGTTCCTCCAGGAGGTCCGGCGTGGTCACCTTCACCAGGTGCGGATGCATGGCGAGGCTGGGCGACACGGCGTTCACCCGCACCCCGTACTCCGCGGCCTCCAGGGCGGCGCAGCGGGTGAGGGCCATGACCCCGGCCTTGGCAGCGGCGTAGTGCGCCTGGCCCCGCTGCGCCCGCCAGCCGATCACCGAGGCGTTGTTGACGACGACGCCCCCGGCGCCCGCCGCCTTCATCCGGCGCAGCGCCGCGCGGGTGCAGCGGAAGGTGCCGCCCAGGGTGACGTCGAGGACCCTGTCCCACTGCTCGTCGGTCATCTCGACCAGGTCGGCGGTCCCGCCGAGTCCGGCGTTGTTGACGACGACGTCCAGGCGCCCGTGCCGCTCCTCCACGAAGTCGAAGAGCGCGCCGACCTGTTCCTCTTCGGTGACGTCGCAGGGCAGTGCCGCGACGCGGTCCGCCCCGAACTCGGCGGCCAGCGCGGCCTCCGACTCCTTGAGCCTGCGGGCGTGGGCGTCGGAGAGCACGACGCGGGCGCCTTCCTCCAGCAGCCGGCGCGCGGTCGCTCCCCCGATGCCGGCGCCCGCGGCGGCGGTGACCACGGCGGTACGGCCCTGAAGGAGGGCGTGGCCGGGAACGTACGGCGGCGGGGGCGTGGTCACGGACGGGCCTCCTTCGGCAGGCCGAGTTCGCGTTCGGCGACGAGGGCTCCGGTCGGCCCTCGACGGCTGACGGGCCGTACGTTAACCTACCAAACACTTGTTAGGGAAGGAGGGCGGATGCCCGCTGCCCGCACCGCGCCCACGGAGCCCGTCGCCCAGAACTCCACCAGGGAGGAGGGCAGCTGATGGACCTCGACTTCTCCGCCGCGGACGACGCCTTCCGCGCCGAGGCCCGCGCCTGGCTCGCCGACCATGTGCCCGGCACTCCACTGCCCTCGCTGGAGACGGCGGAGGGGTTCGCGGCCCACCGGGAGTGGGAGCGCACCCTGTTCGCCGACCGCTGGTCGGTGGTCTCCTGGCCCGAGGAGTACGGCGGCCGGGATGCCCCGGTGCTGCGGTGGCTGATCTTCGAGGAGGAGTACTACGCGGCCGGTGCGCCCGGCCGGGTCAGCCAGAACGGCATCAACCTGCTCGCGCCCACCCTCTTCGAGCACGGCACACCGGAGCAGTGCGCCCGCGTCCTGCCGCCCATGGCGAGCGGCGAGGTGATCTGGGCGCAGGCCTGGTCCGAGCCGGAGTCGGGCTCCGACCTCGCCTCACTGCGCTCCACGGCCGTACGCACCGAGGGCGGCTGGCGCTTGAGCGGCCAGAAGACCTGGTCGTCGCGGGCGGCGTTCGCCGACCGCGCCTTCGGACTGTTCCGCAGCGACCCGGACGCCGACCGGCCGCACCACGGGCTGACGTACCTGATGTTCCCGCTGGACGCGGAGGGGGTGACGGTACGGCCGATCGCGCGGCTCGACGGCAAGCCCGCCTTCGCCGAGATCTTCCTCGACGAGGTGTTCGTGCCCCACGCGGACGTCATCGGCGAGCCCGGCCAGGGCTGGCGGGTGGCGATGAGCACGGCGGGCAACGAGCGCGGGCTCACCCTGCGCAGCCCCGGCCGGTTCACGGCCGCCGCCGACCGCCTCACCGCGCTGTGGCGCTCCGCCGCCGACCCGTCCGACACCGCGCTGCGCGACCGGGTCGCCGACGCGGTCATCGGCGCCCGCGCCTACCAGCTGTTCGCCTACGCGGCCGCCTCACGCCTGGCGGCGGGAGGCTCGATCGGGGCGGAGTCCAGCCTCAACAAGGTGTTCTGGTCCGAGCTGGACATCGCCCTGCACGAGACCGCCCTCGACCTCCTCGGCCCCTACGGCGACCTCGCCGACGACGCCGACGAGGCGCCCGCGCACGGCGGCTGGTCCGAGGGCTACGTCTTCTCCCTGGCCGGGCCCGTCTACGCGGGGACCAACGAGATCCAGCGCGACATCATCGCCGAGCGGCTGCTCGGCCTGCCGAAGGGACGCCGGTGATGCGCTTCCTCCTCGACGCCGAGCAGCGCGATTTCGCCCGTTCACTGGACGCCCTGCTGACGGCGGCGCGCACGCCGGACGTCGTACGGTCCTGGGCCGCCGGTGACACCGGACCCGGCCGGGCGCTGTGGCACAGGCTGGCCGAGGCGGGGGTGTTCGCGCTCGGGATACCGGAGCGTTACGACGGCCTGGGCGCGCTGCCGGTCGAACGCGCCGTGGCCTTCACGGAGTTGGGTCGGCACGCGGTGCCCGGCCCGCTGGTGGAGACGGTCGCGGCGGCGGCCCTCCTGGACCGGCTTCACGACGCGACGACGGCCGCGGCGTGGCTGCCGGGGATCGCCGCCGGCAAGGTCGTCGCCTCGGTGTGCCTGCTGTCCCCCGACCGTCCCTACGCACTGGACGCGGACGCCGCCGACGCGGTGTTCGTCGTCGAGGACGGCACCCTGCGCCTGGCCGAGGCGCACGGCCCCGTACAGCACTCGCTCGACCCGGCCCGGCGGCCGGCCCGACCGCTCGGCGGCACCGTGCTGGCCCAGGGGCCGGCCGTCGCCGCCGCGGCCGCGCACGCCGCCGAGGTCGCGGCGCTGTCCACCGCCGCACAGGCCCTCGGGCTGGGCCGCGCCCTGCTGGACCGGACCGTCGACCACGCCCGCACGCGCAGGCAGTTCGGGGCCGCCATCGGCTCCTTCCAGGCGGTCAAGCACCGGCTGGCCGACACGCTGATCGCCCTGGAGTTCGCCCAACCGCTGGTCCACGCGGCCGCGTTGGCGCTGGAGCGGGGTGACCCCGGGTGCGGGCGCGAGATCGCCGCGGCGAAGGTCACCGCCTGCGAGGCCGCGTACACAGCGGCACGCACCGCCCTGCACCTGCACGGCGCCCTCGGCTACACCGAGGAACTGGACCTGTCCCTGTGGATCCGCAAGGCCCGCGCACTGCGCACCTCCTGGGGCACCCCGACGGCCTGCCGGGCCCGGGTACTCGCCCCCTGACCGGCCGGCCGCTGCCGTCGGGACCGATCCGTCACCGCCGCCATGCTGTCGATCAGTGGTTGGGTTCCGCCCTGCTGATGTCCGCCAGTGCCGAGTGAGGGTCCTCCACGGCCGCCAGGTCACCGAGGCTGACGAAACCGACCGGGCAGCCGCCGTGCTCCACGACGGGGAGCCGGCGCAGGCCGTGCGTGCGCATCAGCTCGACGGCGTGGTCCGTGGTGTCCTCGGGTGTCACGGTCAGCACCGGCGGGCGGCTGCACACCGTGCCGGCCGTGGTGGTGTGCGGGTCCAGCCCTGCCGCGAGCGTGCGCACCACGATGTCGCGGTCGGTGAGCACTCCGAACAGATCGCAGTCGTAGGCGACCAGCACGTCACCGATGTCGTGCTCCCGCATGAGGAGCGCCGCCCGTTCCACCGTGGTCATCGGCTCCACCGCCACCGCGCCGGGCGACATCACGTCACGTATCCGCCGTGTCATCGGGCACCTCCCGGATCCGAGATGGTGAGGCGTACGGCCTCGCCGCCCGCGTAGCCCGGGACGGCGCGGGCAAACCGGCTCGTGCGGTGTCCGCCGCGCACGGTTTCCCGGCGGACGGCGGCCGCACCCGCTGCCCGCACCGGTCGGCGCGGAGCAGACGTGGCGCCGCCGAGCCCGGCGAGTGACGATGGAACCCGAGGGGGGAGTCGCAGAAGGGATCACGGCGGCCATGGTGGGTGACATCAGCGACGAGCTGCGCGCACGGCGCGAGGGCGAGAACGGTCACCGCGCGATGCCGCACACGGCCGACACCCGTCTGCAGGCCTGGGGCTCCACCCGGGAACAGTGCCTGACCGAGGCCGTAGGCGCCATGGTCGAGGCCTTCGCCGATGTGTCCGAGGCGCACCCCACCACGCTGGAACGGGTCCGTCTGGCCCCCGGCGACGATGCGGACCTGCTGGTCGCGCTGCTGGACGAGGTGGTCTACCGGCTCGAGGTGGCGGGCCGGATCCCCGTCGACGTGGAAGCGGAGCCCACCGACGACGGTGGACTGGCGGTACGGCTGTCGCTCGCCGACCTCGGGGACGTCGCCGTCATCGGTGCCGCGCCCAAGGGTGTCTCCTGGCAGGACCTGCACATCGGTCCGGACGCGTACGGATGGTCCTGCACGGTGATCGTGGACGTGTGACCGCGCACGCGCACCCCGTCCACCACCCGCCGGCCACGGACCGTCAGCCCTTCACCACTCCGAGCGGCACCAGCCGGGCGACCTTCCGGCACAGCCCCGCCCCCTCGCTGGCGGCGACGACGGCGTCGACGTCCTTGTACGCCTCCGGCGTCTCCTCCGTCAGGCCGCGCCAGGACTTCGGGCGCGCGGCGATGCCGGCGTGCCGCAGCCGTGCCCGCAGCTCGCTGCCGGTGATGCTGCGCGCGGCCTGATGACGGCTCATGGTGCGGCCCGCACCGTGGCAGGTGGAGTGGAAGGCATCGCCCCGGTCCACGCCGGCGAGCACGTACGAGGCCGTCCCGAGGGTGCCGGGGATCAGCACCGGCTGCCCGAACTCCCTTATGTCCTCGGGTAGTTCGGGATGCCCGGGCGGGAAGGCACGGGTGGCGCCCTTGCGGTGCACGCACAGCCGCCGCCGCTCACCGTCGACCTGGTGCGTCTCGATCTTGGCGAGGTTGTGGGAGACGTCGTACACCAGCGTCAGTCCCGTACCGGCGGTGCGCCGGAACACGCCACGCGCCGCGTCGGACAGCAACTGCCGGTTCGCCCGGCCGTAGTTGGCGGCAGCGGCCATGGCCCCGAGATAGTCCTGCCCCTCGGGCGAGTCCACCGGCGTGCAGGCGAGCTGCCGGTCGGGCACGGAGATGCCGTAGCGGGCCATGGCGCGGTCCATGAGCCGCACATGGTCGGTGCAGATCTGGTGCCCCAGCCCGCGCGAGCCGCAGTGGATCATCACGCACACCTGGCCCTGGCCGATCCCGAAGGCGGCCGCGGCCGGGCCGTCGTACACCTCGGCGACCTGCTGCACCTCCAGGAAGTGGTTGGCCGAGCCGAGGCTGCCCACCTGGCCGAGGCCCCGCTCCCGGGCGCGCTGCCCGACCTGTGTCACGTCCGCGTCGGCCACCGCGCCGCCGTCCTCGCAGCGCAGCAGGTCGCGTTCCTCCCCGTGGCCCTGTTCCACGGCGTAGCGGGAGCCGCCGTCCAGCAGCCGCTCCAGCTCTCCGGGGCCGGTGAGGCGCCACACGCCGCCGGGACCGGCCCCACGCGGAATCGCCCGGTCCAGGCCGTCCATCACCGCGGTCAGGGCGGGCCGGAGCGCGTCGCCGTCGCAGTCGGCGGCCAGCAGCCGCACCCCGCAGGAGATGTCGAAGCCGACGCCGCCCGGCGAGACCACCCCGCCGTCGTCCACGTCGGTGGCGGCGACACCGCCGATGGGGAAGCCGTACCCCCAGTGGATGTCCGGCATGGCGTACGAGGCGGCGACGATGCCGGGCAGCGTGGCCACGTGCACGACCTGCTCCAGGGACTGCTCGGCATCCCGGAGCAGCTCGCGGGACGCGAACACGACCCCGGGCACCCGCATGCCCGCGTGCGGCTCGATGCGGTAGCGGAAGGAACGTTCCTCGACCAACTCCATCGCGGCCTCCGCTCCGGCCCGGCGCCCCCGCGGTCACTGACCGTGCAGCGCGGCGAGCACGTCGTCGTCCGTCAGCTGCTCGAAGTCCTCGTACCACTCCCCTACGGCCAGGAAGACGGTCGGCCGCTGCAGGCAGAGCACCTCGTCGGCCTCGCCACGCAGCAGTTCGGCCGCCTGCGGCGAGCACACGGGTACCGCCAGCACCAGCCGCTCCGGCGACTGCCGGCGCAGCCAGCGCAGCGCCGCCCGGGCGGTCGCCCCGGTGGCCACCCCGTCGTCCACCACGATCACGGTACGGTCCCGCAGCTCGGGCGGCGGCCGGCCCTCCCGGTACCGCTGCTCCCGGCGGTGCAGCTCCGCCCGCTCCCGCTCCACCACGTCGTCCAGGGCCTCCTCGGTCAGACCGAGTTCGTCCAGGGTCCGCTTGTCGAACAGCGGAGGATCGTCACCGGCGAGCGCCCCGACGCCCAGCTCCTCCTGGAACGGCGCGCCGATCTTGCGCGCGACCACCACGTCGAGTGGTGCCTCCAGCGCCCGCGCCACCTCGCGGGCCACCGTCACCCCGCCGCGCGGCAGCGCCAGCACGACCGGATGCGTCAGCGCCCCCGCCTCCTGCCGGATGCGCAGCCGCTCGGCCAGCTCCCGGCCGGCGTGGACGCGATCATGAAACCGCATGCCCAGTCGACTCCTTCCACACCTCCGCCGTGCTCGTCACCGGGCCACGGCGTGCGGTCGTACGACGGCTCGCGTCCGGAAGGTGCGCCTGCTCTCACTCGCACGACCGGACGGGCACGAGGCACCTCCCTCCGGCGCCCCGGCCGGGTACCCGGGCTGCACGCCGTGACACGGGACACGCGCCGGCGTGTCCGCGGCTCCCGGCCCGGGTGCGGAACGGGGAGTATGGAACGGAGGAGCTGAGCGATGGCACGCATTCTCGTCGACGGGGACGACGTGGTCGTACACCTGTCGTGGTGGCACAGGGCGGCCGCCCGCCGCGGTGACGTGCGGGTGCCGCTGACGGCGGTGTGCCGGGTGACGGTCGAACCCGACTGGTGGCGCGCCCTGCGCGGGGTCCGGCAGCGCGGCACCTGGATTCCCGGCGCCTGGTCCATCGGGACGCGCGGGCACGCCGGCGGCACGGACTTCGTGGCCCTGCGGCCCGGCCGACCCGTCGTCGTCGTGGAGCTGCGGCCCTCGGCTCCCTTCCGGCTCCTCGCCGTGTCCATGCCGGACGACGACGCGGCGAGGGCCACGGCTCGACGGCTCGGCCGGACCGCACCGAGGATCGACACCTCCACGCGCTACCGGCAGCCGGTTCCGGTTCCCGAGGAGACCTCCGGCGGGAGCGCCCCTCGCCCCCTGCCCACGGCCGCCGAGAACGGCCCGCGCGAAGAGCGCGCACACTGAGCGACGACGTGTGCCGATCGGAGGGTCGTCGGGTTCGTGCGGCGGGACGGGGGCTCCGGAGGCCGGTTCACCGGCGCACGGACAGCGGGGCAGCACGGTGAAGCCCGCGCCTGCCACGACCGCGGCCCTCACTCCGCGCAGGTCCTCCGAGCAGCACCATGTCGAAGATCCCGTACGTCCACAACAAGCGCGCCGCAGCCCAGGTGGGACCCCAGGTGCGCTAGCGTGCTCTGCACTCGGGTCCGATACGGACAACTCCCCGCCGGGTGGCAGGTGTTCGCCCGGTGGATCAGCCGATGGGCGGTGCGGTGGCGTATGACGACGAAGGTCTCCCTCGCGGACTGGGAGCGTCTGACGTCGCGTGACGTCGCGACGAACGGCATCACTCTGCGCGTCTTCGAGCATGGCCGGCACCGGCCCGGCACACCGCCGGTCGTGCTGTGCCACGGGTTTCCCGAGCTCGCCTTCTCCTGGCGGCATCAGGTCTTCGCCCTGGCCGAGGCCGGACACCGGGTCCTCGCGCCCGACATGCGCGGTTACGGAGGAAGCTCACGCCCACGGGATGTCGAGGCGTACGACGTGCTGAGCCTGTGCGGGGATCTCGCGGGCCTCCTGGACGACGCCGACGCCGAGGACGCGGTCTTCGTGGGACACGACTGGGGAGCGAACGTCGTATGGCACATGGCCTGGCTGCACCCCGAACGGGTGCGTGCCGTGGCCGGCCTGAGCGTCCCCGTCACCCCCCGCTCCCCCGCCCCGCCGCTGCCGATCCTCCGTTCGCGCCTGGGCGACGACTTCTACATGGTGTGGTTCCAGGAGCCCGGAGTCGCGGACGAGGCGCTGGCGCGGAACGTCCGCAGGACGCTCGTCGCACGGGACATCTACTCCGCCGAGTGGGCGTCGCGCGACGAGGCGGAACTCCCGCCACCGCCGTGGCTCGGCGAGGCCGAGCTGGCCTACTACGTCAAGACGTTCGAGGAGACCGGCTTCACGGGTGGCCTCAACTACTACCGCAACATGGACCGCAACTGGGCGCTGACCCGGGAGCTGGAGGGCCGCCCCATCACGCAGCCGTCCTTCTTCCTCACCGGCTCCAGGGATCCTGTCGCGATGTTCATGCCCGCACAGCACCTCGGTGACGTCCTGACCGACCTGCGCGAGCACGTCGTCCTGGAGGGCGCCGGCCACTGGGTCCAGCAGGAGCGCCCCGAGGAGGTCAACGCCGCGCTCCTGCGCTTCCTCGGCTCCCTCGACCTGGCGCGGTGAAACCCGCGGCGCGCGAGGTCTTCGAACGCGATGCGACTGAAGCCCACCGGCGGCACACAGCACCGTCGCGGCCGGTCAGCCGCTCAGTACTTCTGCGCTCCCGCCATGATCGCCTGCCGTATGCGGTGATAGGTGCCGCACCGGCACACGTTGCGGATCTCGTCGAGGTCGGCCTCGGTGATCTCCCGGCCCTCCTCCCGGGCCTGGCGGACCTTGGCGACGGCGGTCATGATCTGGCCGGGCTGGCAGTATCCGCACTGGGCGACGTCGTACTCCAGCCAGGCCTCCTGCATGGGGTGCAGGTCCTTGCCGACGGTGCCGGGCAGGCCCTCGATGGTGGTGATCTCGTCATCGGCGCCGATGTCCTTCACAGGCACCGAACACGGGTTGAACGCCTTGCCGTTGATGTGACTGGTGCAGGCCTGGCAGACGCCGAGACCGCAGCCGTACTTCGGTCCGGTGACACCGAGGACGTCTCTGAGCACCCACAGCAGCCGGACGTCGTCCTCGATGTCGACGGTCACCCGCCGGCCGTTGAGGATGAAGGTGTGTTCGGGCACGTGATCTCCTAGTGGGCGCGGTCGAGTCCGTCGGTGGGGGACGCGGGGATCGGCGGCGTGGTGGGCAGCGGCTCGAAGCCGAGCGGCCCGGTGTGGTTGACCGGGAAGCTGGTCGGCATGCTCCCGGTGGCCCGGCCGTAGGCGCAGGCCACGGCGGCGGCCGCACCCGCGACGGCCAGCTCGCCCGCGCCGCCGGGCTCCCCGGTGGTCGGCGGCATGACGACGATCTCCAGCTCCGGCGGGGTGTTCCACTGCCGGGTGTAGAAGTAGTTGTCCCAACTGCCTTCCAGGAAGTGACCGCCTGCGAGGTGGAGGCCGGAGCTGAGGGTGATGGCGATGCCGTCCATGATGCCGCCCATCATCTGCGCCTCGAGGCCTCGCGGGTTGACCGCCAGGCCCACGTCGACGGCGCACACGACCTTGGTGACGCGGGGGCCGGTGCAGGCGTCGCGGACCGTGCGGCCGGTGGTCTCCGGCCGGCAGTCGATCTCGGCGAGGACGGCGACACAGGCGTGGTACTCGGGATGGACCGCGATGCCCTGCGCCGTCCCGGCGGGCATGCTCCGGCCCCAGTTCCCGACGTCGGCCACCTTGTCCAGGACGGCCCGCGCCCGCTCGTCCTTGAGGAACTCCCTGCGGAACCGGTACGGGTCCCTGCCCATACGCCTGGCCAGCTCGTCCACGACCAGCTCCTGCGCACAGCGCACATTGGGCGAGTAGATGTTGCGCATGGAACCGGTGTTGAAGCCCTTGTCGGTCTCGCCGAGCGACTGGGTGACGACACCGAAGTCGTACGGCGTCTGCTGGCTGAGCGCGAAGATCGTCTCGGAGAAGGTCAGATCACCCACGGGCAGCCGCGCGGCCGCCGCGGTGATGATCTCGCCGACTCCGTGGCCGAAGTCGGTGGCGACGGAGGTGTGCCGCTGGTCGTAGGTGAGCACCTGGCCGAGCGCGTACGTGGCGCGCACCCGCGAGGTGGCCATCGGGTGGGTGCGGCCCTGCCGGAAGTCGTCGGTGCGGTGCCACATCAGCCTGACCGGCTTGCCCATCGCCTTCGAGACCTCGGCGGCCTCAGCCGCGGCGTCGTGGAAGAGCTTCCGCCCGAAGGAGCCGCCGCCGTCGGTGACATGGACCTTCACCGCGGAGACCGGCAGCCCCAGCTGCAGCGCGATCTGCTCCTGGGCGACGACCGGGGACTTCAGGCTTCCCCAGATCTCGGCCGAGTCGTCTCGTACGTCGGCGACGGCACAGTTGGTCTCCAGCGCGCTGTTGCTCGCGAAGTGGAAGGTGAACCGGGCGTCGACCGACCTGGTCAGCAGGTCCAGTGCCGGAAGCGGGAGTTCGGCCCTGCGGAGTTCGTCGCGGATGGTGTCGTCGCTCTGCGCGTCGGCCGTTCCGGGGCCCCAGGAGACCTTCAGCGCGCGCACGGCGTCGATGCACTGACCGAAGGTACGGCCGCGGACGGCGACTCCGGTGGAGACGACCACGACGTCCGTGACACCGGGCATCGCCCGCACCTCGGCGAGGTTCTCCACGGAGCGCACGGTGCCGTTGATCGTCGGCGGCCGGCACACCATCGCCGGCAGGGCGCCCGGGATGTGCAGGTCCATGGCGAACTGCTTGCGGCCCGTCACCGCTTCCTGTGCGTCGATACGCCGCTGCGCGGTGCCGATGACCTGGAAGTCAGCGGCCTCCTTGAGCACGGTGGCGACCTGACTCGTCGTCACTGCGGCTGCTTTTTCGGCGAGTTCGCCGTACGTGAGGCTGCGGCCGGTGGCCGACGAGGTGATGACCCCGGCCCTGGCGGTCAGGGTGTCCAGGGCCTCACCGAGTTCCAGGGCCGCCGCCCTGAGCAGCCTGCCCCGCGCCACCGCTGCGGCCACCCGGATCGGTGTGTAGGTCGAGATCGTGGTGTTGGAGCCACCGGTGAGCTGGTTGAACAGCAGTTCCGGCCGCGCGTCCGCGAGCGTGACCCGGATCCGCTCCAGCGGCAGGTCCAGTTCCTCGGCGATCAGCATGGCACTGGACGTCGTGATGCCCTGCCCGACCTCCGCCCGGGGCAGCGCGAAGGAGGCCGTGCCGTCGCCGTCGATCCGGATGGTGATCAGGTTCGCCGTCGGCAGTGCCGCATCGGTGAGCATGTCGTTGAGGTCGTAGATCTCCGCCGGACCCGGCACGGAGGGCACGACGGCCGACGCCCGGTCCGGCGCGAGCACGGCCTCACCGAGTTCGGCGGCCACCGTCAGCGTCGAGGCGGCCAGCACATACCCGAGGAATCGCCGCCGTCCCATTCCGGCCGTTCCGGGTGCGCCGTCCATACGATCTCCTTCGGTCCGCCACGACTTGTGCACATGCCCGATCCGCGCGACCGCGATGAGACACGCCGTCGGCGATTCCACCGCTCGCCACCGGTTCCGGCCATGGGCGGGGGGCGCGAAAAGGCGCCGCGGGACTGTGCCGGTGCACAGTTCCGCCGGACTACACTGCGCCCGTGACGACGCAGCTGAGGGCCACCGACCGGGTCGTCGACCTGGCCGGCCGCCTGCTGACCGAGGTGGACCGGCTCGCCGAGGACCTCACCGGCGAGATCCTCGGAGGCGAGCACGCGTACGCCGAGAGCACGCCGACCGGCCGGGAACAGTTGCGTGCCATGGTGCGCGACAACCTGTCCACGCTGTTCGCGGCACTGCAGGGGCGGCCCACGACGCTCGAGGCGCCCCGCGCCGCCGGGCGGCTGAAGGCCGCACAGGGCATCCCGCTGGCCGCGCTCCTGCACGCCTACCGGCTGGCCGGCCGCTTCGTCTGGGACCGGCTCCTCGCGACCGCCGTGGACGAGCAGAGCACCGTCCAGCTGCTGCACATGGCCTCCGACATCTGGGCGGCCGTCGACGACTACTCCAGTGCGGCCGCCGACGCCTACCGGGCCGCCGTCGAGGAACAGTCGCGTCGCGACACCACGACCCGGAGCATGATGCTCACCACCCTGCTCGACGGCAGGGCCGGCACCAGTGCGAGCGCATGGGAGATCGCACGCGTGCTGGACCTCGACCGGCAGGGCCCCTTCCTGGTGGTCTGTGCCGAGGTCCACGACGGGGCCGAGCCGCTGCCCAGCGTGCGCGGCCGCCTGCGTGCCGCCGGAATCGGCTCCGAGTGGATTCAGCCGATAGGGGCCTGGGTGGGCCTGCTGTCCCTCCCCAACGAACAGGCCATCGCGCAAGCGGTCGGCCGGCTGTCGGACATCGCCCTGTCCCGGGTCGGGGTCAGCCGCGCCTTCACCTCGCCCGTGAAGGCGCCCACGGCCTGGCGGCAGGCCCAACTGGCCCTACAGTGCCTGCCGCACGGAACCGGCGGCACCCATCTGTACGGCAGCGCGCCGGTGTCGCTCCTGGCGGCCGCCTCCCCCGACATGGCGCAGGAGGTCGCCCGGGCGGTCCTCGGCCCCCTGCTCGCCCTGCCCCCGCGGGAACAGGCGACCCTGCTGGAGACCCTGCACGCCTGGTTCGCCTGCGGCGGATCGACGACCGCGGCGGCCGGGCGGCTGCACTGCCACCGGAACACGGTCCTGTACCGCCTCCACCGCATCGCGGAACTGACCGGCCGCCGGACCACCGACGCGGGGTCCGCCGCCGAGCTCTACATCGCCCTCGAGGCCGTACGTCTGAGCGGCCGGCCGGGGTCACTCGGCCCGCACTGACCGGTCCTCGGCGCCCGGGCGACGGGCGGGCCGGACCGGACGAACCCCCCTGTCTCAAGATCGCCGGTGGCGGGAGGCCGGGCGTACGGACCCCTCTACGATCGGTTTCCCCGCGTGCTCCCGGAACAGAAAGCCGAACCCCTGTGATGGACAAGCGAGTTGTCATCGTGACCGGCGCCGGCTCCGGCATCGGCGAGGCCACCGCCCGGTTGCTGCGCGAGCAGGGGCACCACGTGGTGGCCTGCGGGCGCCGGGTGGAACCGCTGCGGCGGCTGGAGCGGGAGACCGGCGCACTGGCGTATCCGTCCGACGTGGGCGACCCCGACGCCGCCGAGGGCCTCGTCGGTGCGGCCCTCGACGCCCACGGGCGACTGGACGGCGTCGTGCTCAACGCGGGGATCGGACGCGGCGGCACCGTCGGGGACCTGTCGCCGGCGGACTGGGACGAGGTGATGCGCACCAACGTCACCGGTCCGATGCTGCTCCTGCGCGCCGCGATCCCCCATCTGGTCCGGGCGCGTGGCGCGGTCGTGGCGGTCGCGTCGGTATCCGCCCTGCTCAACGGCCCGGGCAACGCCCCGTACGCCGTGTCCAAGGCCGCCCTGCTGTCGCTGTGCCGTTCCGTGGCCGTCGACTACGGGCGCGCGGGGGTGCGCGCCAACGTCGTGTGCCCCAGCTGGGTGAGGACCGAGATGGCCGACCGGCGCATGGCGCGTTTCGCCCGGGAAGCGGGCCTGGAGGACGGCGGTGTGGAGGCCGCCTACGCGGAGGCGACCAGGCCGCTGCCCATGGGCCGGCCGGGCGAGCCGCGTGAAGTCGCCGAGACCATCGGCTGGTTGATCTCCCCTGCGGCGTCCTATGTCAACGGTGCGGTGCTCACCGTCGACGGCGGGGCGACGGCCCTGGATCCCGGGACCCTCGCCTTCGACTTCCACCTCGCACCACGCACCGGCGCGGACCTGTAAAAGCCGGTGCGCGTGTTCGAGCCGGTGGGGTACGTTCCTGCCTGTTCGAAGGGGGAGCCGAAGTGGCGAAACTGAACCAGATCATCGCTGTCGAGAAGGGTGTCAAGAGCAAGTCGCTCCAGGACATCACCGCGGCGCACCACAAGGTGCAGAAGCCGGCGCTGCTGGCCGGCATCTCGCGTACGTACCAGCCGAAGGACGAGGAGGGCGAGCAGCTGCCGCCCGAGTCCACGCGGGTACAGGTGCAGGCCGAGGACGTGCTGCGGGAGATGTCCGCGTCGCTCACCCGGCTGTTCGACGTGACCGCCACCAAGGACTGGGCGAACTGCGCGGCCCGCGCGGACGTCACGGTCGACGGCCGGACGATCGTCGCCGACGTCCCGGTCAGCTATCTCCTCTTCCTGGAGAAGCAGCTCACCGACCTGCACACGTTCGTCAGGAAGCTCCCCACCCTCGACGCCGCCGAGTCCTGGTCGCACGACCCGTCCACGGACTGGTGGAAGACGGACCCGGTGCGCACGATCCGCACCAGGAAGGTCCCCCGCAACCATGTCAAGGCGGAGGCGACCGACAAGCACCCGGCGCAGGTCGAGGTGTACTACGAGGACGTGCCCATCGGGTACTGGACGACCGTGAAGTTCTCCGGAGCGCTTCCGGCGCGGCGCGTGAACGAGCTGGTGGAGCGGGTCGAGAAGCTCCAGCAGGCGGTGAAGTTCGCCCGCGAGGAGGCCAACGGCACCGAGGTCACCGACCAGCGGGTCGGCGACGCGGTGTTCGGCTACCTGCTCGGCTGACGCCGGCACGGGTAGCATCCACGATCGCCCCCGCGTGCGAGCGCGGGGGTGCGCAACAGGCGCGGGCCCGATTGAGGCCTGGTCCGCGTGATGAGCGCAAGCTGACACTGAAGTTCAGCCTGAAGACACGGTGACAGTGAAGGTTCGAGTCCTTCCCCCGGCACAACGCCCACGCCGGGCCGGGGTAGCCCAACATGGCAGAGGCAGCCGTGATCAGTCTCAGACTCTCGCTCCAGTCTCAGCATCGCCGCCGATCGCCGGATCGACGGGGCCGGACGACCGCCGTCGGATGCGAGTTCGACTCTCGCCTGCACCTCTCGCACGGTGCGGTAGTTCAAAGGAAGAACACGACGGCATGATGACTGATCCGTCCTCTTAAACGCCGCCGGCGTGCGCAATTGGGTGGCATCCCCAGGGGCCCGGGAGCTGGATACGACTCCCGGGCCCCGCCACGTTCCTCGCCCCCTCCGGGGCTGTGCGTCGACATCAGGTCTGGGCTCGGGCGATGAGCAGGGCGACGTCGTCCTCACCTCCGGGCGGCCGGAGAACCTCCAGGATGCGGTCGCAGGTGGCTTCCAGATCGTGGCCCCGCGTCGCGGTGAGGGCGTCGAGCAGGGCGTCCAGGCGGGTGTCGATGGGGTCGCTCCGGGTTTCGACCAGGCCGTCGGTGTAGAGGGCCAGTTCGTCGCCGGGACGGAAGGGGATGGTGGTGGCCTCGAAGGCGACCCCGCCGACGCCCAGCGGTGCCCCGGTGGGAAGGTCGAGAAGCCGTGCGGGACGGCCGGCGCGCAGCAGGGCCGGGGGCAGGTGGCCGGCGAGGGATATCCGGCACTGGCCCTGGTGAGGGTCGTAGACGCAGTAGATGCAGGTGGTGATGGTCTGCTCGACCCCCTCGGTCAGGTGGTCGAGGTGACGAAGGGCCTCGGCGGGGGCGAGGTCGACTTCGGCGAAGGCACGGACGGCACTGCGGAGTTGCCCCATGGTGGCGGCGGCCTTGATACCGCTGCCCATGACATCGCCGACGACCAGGGCGGTCTTGTCCCCCTGCAGGGGTATCGCGTCGTACCAGTCGCCGCCGATCTCGTACGTGGCACCGGCAGGCTGGTAGCGGCAGGCAACGTCCAGGCCCGGCAGGTGGGTTGGCGGCTCGGGAAGCAGACTGCGCTGGAGGGTGAGGGCCGTGTGACGCTGGGCCTGGTATCCGCGGGCGTTGTCGATGCAGACCGCGGCTCGAGCGGCCAACTCGCAGGCGAGGAGCGCGTCGTCGTCATCGAACGGTGCGGGGTTCCGGGTACGTTTGAGGTCGAGGGCGCCCAGGACTTCGCCCCGGGCCATGAGCGGCACGGCCAGGTAGGAGTGCACCCCGGCCGTCGCGAGGAGGGAGGCGGCCTCGCCGTGGCGGGCGATGCGCCCGAGGTCCCGACGGGTGGTGTGGGGCAGCAAGACCGGTTGGCGGGTACGCACGCACTGGGTGATCAGGCGGTCGCTGTCGTAGGCGGCGACTTCCCCGGGCGGGTCGGCCGCGTGGACGGCCTCGGTGGGGTGGGCCGCGCTGACGGCGACGGCGCGGAAGAGGGCCGGGCCCTCATGGGGCGCGGTCCGGCCGTCGAGGGCGCTGTCGAGTATGTCCACGGCTGCCACGTCGGCCAGGACCGGTACGACGATGTCGGCGAGCTCGCGCGCCGTGGTTTCCAGATCGAGGGTGGTTCCCAGGCAGGCGGAAGCGCCGGCGATCAGGGCCAGCCGTTGCCGGGCCTGTGCGGCCTCGGCAGCGGCGCGATGCCGCTCGGTGACGTCGATGACGGAGTAGGCCAGGCCCAGCACCCGCCCACCGGAGTCCTCCAGCCGGTAGTACGAGACGGACCAGGCGTGCTCGTGGTCCGGGTCGGCGGGGGGATGACAGACGATGTCGCGGTCCACGACCGACTCGCCCGTCTCCAGGACGCGGCGCAGGCGGGCCTCGGGATCCGTGTCCAGGTAGGTCAGGACCTCGCCGGCCGTCCGGCCGAGACGTTCGGCGGCGGACTGACCGGTGATGCGTTCCAGGGCGGGATTCACGGCGAGGTAGCGCAGGTCCGGGTCCAGAATGGCCAGCCCGACCGGGGACTGGGACACCAGGCGCATGGCCAGGGAGGCATCTCGCTCGACCCGCTCCACGGCCGCCTGGTCGGCCGCAAGGCCCAGGGCGTAGGTGTCACCGAGGTCGTCCAGCAGCCGCATGTTGCGGAACTCCACCAGTCGCGTGCTGCCGTCCTTGTGCCGGATCGGGAAGGCCCCGGCCCAGTCGGCGCCGGACTCCATGACCTCGGCGAAGAGCTTGACCACCTCGTCCCGGTGTTCCTCGTGGACCGTCAGCTCAGCGGCGTACTGCCCCAGCGCTTCCGCCGGGGTGTAGCCGAACAGTTCCTCGGCCTTCGGACTCCAGAAGACCACCTGGCCCAGTGGGTTCAGCACCACCGCGGCGACGCTGAGCAGGTCGAGCAGGCCGCTGGGCGGCGCGGCGGAACCGGCCACCGACCGGCCGGGGCCTGCTCGGGAGGAGTCCGTCGTGCCCATGGTTCCTTGTCCCTCCGCTCGGCGCCTGGGCTCCTGGCCCACCGGCGAGCGTGCTGCCTTTATCCATGGTCGTCCCAGACCGGCGGCCGAGCACGACCGAGCGGCGCGGCCGCTGTGCAAAGCTGGAGTTGATCACGAGCGCCGGGCTCGCTCCTCCGCGTCACGCCCGGACAACGGTGAGCACAGGTGAGTGCAGGTGAGTACCGATGACGGCGAAGTCCGCCGATGCCCCAGAGCCCGGATCATCCCTGACCGGCAACGGGCCCGCTGTGTCCCGCCGGGAGTTCGACGTGCTCTTCGAGGCGGTCCGCACGTGGGGGCGCTGGATGCCGGCCGACCGCGGTGCCTGGAACCGTGTGACCGCGAACCATGTACGGCGGGCCACGGCCGGCGTGCGGTCCGGGGTGGTCGTCCCGCTGGCGCTGCCCTGGAACACCCGGCCCGGCCCCGACAACCGCAGGCCCGCTCTGCACCACATGACCGATCTCGGTGACGTGGAGAGCCCGGAACCCTCCACCCACAAGGACTTCATCGCCGCCGACTACCACGGCAAGGGCGTCACGCACCTCGACGCACTGTGCCACATCGCCTACCGGGGACAGCTCTACGACGGCCGGACCGCCCGCGACGTCGTCGGCACCGCGGGTGCCCGCTTCGGAGCGGTGTCGGCGCTCGGACCGCTCGTCACACGGGGTGTGCTCCTCGACCTCCCCGCCGTCCTCGGGATGCGCTGGCTGGAGCCGGGGCAGGCGGTGCACGCACGGGACATCACCGCCGCGGAGCGGGCGCTCGGTGTGACGATCACCGAGGGTGACGCGGTGCTGCTGCGGTCCGGGCACGTCCGCCGCCGCACGGAGCTCGGCGCCTGGGACCCGGACACGGCGAGCGCGGGCTTCCACGTGGACGCCGTACCGCTGCTGGCGGAGCGTGGTGTCGCGCTGCTCGGTGGGGACGGCGACAGTGACGTACGGCCCTCGCCCGTGGAGGGCGTGCACTCGCCGGTCCATGTCCTGGCCGTGGCCGCGATGGGGGTGCCGCTGCTGGACAACCTCGATCTGGAAGCCCTCTCCGCGGCGGCCGCGGAGGCCGGTCGGTATGAGTTCCTGCTGGTCGTGGCGCCGCTGAACGTGCCGGGCGGGACCGGCTCGCCCGTGAACCCGGTGGCGGTCCTGTGACGAACGAACCGATGAGTCATGCGCATGAAGGATCAGATTCTCCCTGACCGTGAATCTTGCCCCTGATTTCCGTATTCTCATCTATGTCAGATTCGTTCCGGAAAGCGGACTATCGCGAGTGAGGCGCAGCGTGGTTCGGTTCGACGGGGCACCGACTCCGGCGGGGCGTGCGACAGGCGGCACGGGACCCGTTCGTTCGCGTGAGCGTTTTCTGGAGGGTGGGGCGGTCGAAGCGGGCGTGCGTACGGCCATCTCTCATTCGTGGCAGCGCTGCCGGTCCCTGGGGCTCTCGCCGGACCAGTCCGACCTGCCCTTCCGGGAGGATTTCGACACGGAGGCACGGATCATCCGCGCGGCCGTGCCGGTGCTCGACCGGCTGCAGTACAGGTTCGCCGGCAGTCACATGAACATCTCTGTCGCCGACGCGAGCGGAACGGTCCTCCTGCGCCGATTCGGAGAGCCGTCCCTGGCCAGAAGCCTCCCGGCGATCCAGCGCGTGCCGGGGTTCGTGTTCGCCGAGCAGGTCGCCGGCACCAACGGCATCGGTCTCGCGCTGGCGGAACGGCAGCTCATCCGGGTCTACGGCGCCGAGCACTTCGCCGAGCGCTCCCAGGGCAGTGCCTGCCGCGCGCTCCCGGTCCGCGACCCGCTCAGCGGCCGTATCGAGGGCGTCCTGTGCTTCGGCTATCCACGCAGCTTCGACGACCCCGCGCTGGCCACCGTGATACGCAAGGCGGCGCGAGCCATCGAACGGCGGCTGCTCAGCCACAGTTCCGCACGCGAGCGTGCTCTGCTGCGGACGTACCTGGACACCGAGGCCGAAGCCGCCGCCGGCCGGCACCGCACCATGGGGCTGGACGACCTTTCCCTCGGACAGCATCCCCGTGACCGTGCGGTCCTCATGGAGAAGGCCACCGAGTTGATCTCCTGCGGGCAGCGGGCCGCTGTCCATGTCGCCCTGTCCGACGGCCGGAGTGTCACACTGCTGAGCCGCCCGATGACGAGTGCCACCGGGGTGGAGGGAGTGGCCATCGAGGCCGTCCTGCCCGGCGCCGCGCCGCGAAATCTGCTCGTCTCCCCACGGCGTCTCGACGAGTCGCCGGGCTTCCCCGGCGAGCCCGCCGCCTCCCCTGTCGTCCTGACGTCGGGGGCCGTCTCCCTCGCCGCACCCGGTCACGTCGCCGCGGGCGGCAGGAGTGTCGCACCGGTCGGAGCGGAGGACGCTCGCCCTGCCTCCGCGCCCCCGTCGAGAGGGCTGCTGCTCGTGGGCGAGCCGGAGGTGGGACGGCACGCTCTCGCCGCACGACGCCGCCTGGAGCTGCTGTCCGAGGCCAGCACGCACATAGGCACCACTCTGGACGTGCGCCGCACCGCCCAGGAACTCGCGGAGACGGCGGTGCCGCGACTCGCCGACTACGTCACGATCGACCTGCCCGAGGCCGTACTGCACGGCGAGGAGGCCGCCGACCCGCACGGCGACCTGCGCCGCACGGTGGTCCACGGCATCCGCGACGACTGCCCCTTCCATCCGGTCGGCAAGCAGGTCGACTACGGTCCGGCCACGCCACAGCTGCGCTCCCTGACCGGCGGGGAGGCGGTGCTGGAACCGGACCTGAAGGTCGCCGCGGGCTGGCTCGCCCACGACCCCGAGCACACCGAGGAGCTGCTGACCCACGTCCACTCCCTCGTCGCGGTCCCGCTGGTGGCCCGCGGGGTCGTCCTGGGCGTCGCCGCCTTCTACCGCGGCCGGGACCCGGCCCCCTTCGACGACGACGACCGTTCACTGGCCCAGGAACTCGCCGCCCGGGCCGCCCTGTCCATCGACAACGCCCGGCGCTACACACGCGAACGCACCATGGTCCTGGCCCTGCAGCGCAGCCTGCTCCCGCACGGGCTGCCCGACCAGGACGCCGTCGAGGTCGCCCACCGCTATCTGCCCGCCGAATCCGACGTGGGCGGGGACTGGTACGACGTCATCCCCCTCTCCGGCACCCGTATCGGCCTCATGGTCGGGGACGTCGTCGGCCACGGCATGCTCTCCGCCGCCACCATGGGCCGGCTGCGCACCGCGGCACGCAGCTTCGCCGAACTCGACTTCCCCCCGGACGAGGTCCTCACCCACCTCGACAACCTGGTGGGACGCCTGGACCGGGAGGACCCCGACGGAGCGGACATCATCGGCGCGACCTGCGTGTACGCCATCTACGACCCGACCACACAGCGGTGCACCATGGCCCGCGCCGGGCACCCTCCCCCCGCGCTGGTCCGCCCCGACGGCACGGTGTCCTTGGCGGAGCTGCCCGCCGGGCCTCCGCTCGGCCTGGGGGGCCTGCCCTTCGAAGCGGTCGAGACCGACCTCCCCGAGGGCAGCCGGCTGGTCCTCTACACCGACGGGCTCATCAGGGACCGGTACCGCGACCTCGACGGGGCCCTCGACCAGTTGCGCGAGGCCCTGGCCCACCCGGAACACGCGCCCGAGGAGACCTGCCAGGCCGTCCTGAACAGCGTGGCGCCCGCCCACCCCTGCGACGACATCGCCCTGCTCGTGGCCCGCACCCGCGCCCTGGCCCCCGACCGGATCGCCACCTGGGACCTGCAGCCCGACCCGGCCCGCGTCAGCGAAGTCCGCGCAGGCGCCCTGCGCCGGCTGGCCGACTGGGGACTCGACGAAGCCGCCTTCGCCGCGGAGCTGATACTCAGCGAGCTGGTCACCAACGCCATCCGCCACGGCTGCGGACCCATCCGCGTACGGCTGCTCCACCACCGCACCCTGATCTGCGAGGTCTCCGACACCAGCAACACCGCCCCGCACCTGCGCCGGGCGGCCAGCACCGACGAGGGCGGCCGGGGCCTGTTCCTCGTCGCCCAGCTGGCCCGGAGCTGGGGGACGCGCTACCTGCCCCAGGGCAAGGTCATCTGGGCCGAGTGCGGCCTCGACGGCGTCTGAGACCGGCGGCGCCGCTGGCCCGTTGGAGTCACGGAGAGCAGTGAATATCCGAAATCATCCGATATGCCATAGATCGTCCCCCTAGGATCGGTGGCGACCGTTCAGTGGCGACAGTCGGGAAGAACTCGCCAGGCCGACCTCCGGAGATGTCCGTGCACGACCCTCCCGACACCTCTGCGGAACCCCTGGTGCGCATCCGTGGGCTCGCCAAGCGGTTCGGCGGGACCCTCGCGCTGGACGGGGTCGACCTCGACGTCCACGCGGGCAGCGTCCTCGCCCTCCTCGGCCCCAACGGAGCCGGAAAGTCCACCCTCATCAAGGTGCTCGCCGGCGTCCACCACGCCGACGCGGGACAGGTCACGGTGGACGGGCAGCCACTCGGCAGTCATGCCGCCTCCCGCGCCATGTCCTTCATCCACCAGGACCTCGGTCTCGTGGAATGGATGACGGTCGCCGAGAACATCGCCCTGAGCATCGGATACCACCGTCGCGCCGGACTGATCTCCTGGCGGCGCACCCGGGAGCGCTGCGCCGAAGCCCTGCGGCTCGTCGCCGGACACCTCGACCCCGCAACGCCGGTCGCCCGGCTCTCCCCCGCCGAGCGCTCGCTGGTCGCCATCGCCCGAGCCCTGGCCGCCCGGGCGGAACTCGTCGTCCTCGACGAGCCGACCGCCCGCCTGCCCGCCACGGACTGCGCCCGGCTCTTCCGCGTCCTGCACGCCCTGCGCGACCAGGGGCACGGCCTCCTCTACGTCAGCCACCGCCTGGACGAGGTGTACGAGGTCGCCGACGCCTTCGCCGTCCTGCGCGACGGCCGTCTCGTCAGCCACGGCACCCTCGCGGACCACGGCCCGGCCCGGCTGGTCCGTGACATCGTCGGCGAGGAACCGGCCCGCTACCGCCCCGCCACCGTCCCCGCCCGCGGCCCGGCCGCCCTGACGCTCGACGGCGTACGGACCGCCGGCACGCGACCGGTCGGCCTGGAACTCGGGGCCGGGGAGGTCGTGGGCCTGGTGGGCCTCTCGGGCGCCGGGCACATGGACCTGGGCCGGGCCCTCGCCGGTGCCCGGCCCCTGCTCGGCGGCCGAGTGCTCCTCGGCGGCCGGCCGTACCGCCCCCCCACGGTCGCCGACGCCGTCCGCCTCGGTGTGGGCTTCGTGCCCGGTGACAGACAGCGGGAGGGGTGCGCCGCCGAGCTGACCGTACGGGAGAACCTCCTGGCCAACCCGCGTGCCGGAGGCAGGCCGGCGCTGCAGTGGATCGCCCCGCGCCGCGAACGCGCCGAGGCCGCCGAGCTGATCGAACGGTTCTCGGTGCGTCCCCGCGACAGCGAGGCTCCCATCGGCACGCTGTCCGGGGGGAACCAGCAGAAGGTCATGATCGGCCGGTGGCTCCGGGTGGGCCTGCGCCTGCTGATCCTCGAGGAGCCGACCGCGAGCGTGGACATCGGCGCCAAGGCCGCCGTCTACCGTCTGCTCGACGAGGCGCTGGCCGGCGGCCTCGCGGTGCTGCTCGTCTCCACGGACTTCGAGGAGGTCGCGGGCGTGTGCCGGCGCGCCCTGGTGTTCGTGCGCGGGTCGGTGACGGCGGAGCTGAGCGGTCCGGCCCTCACGGTCGCCGGGCTCACCCGGGCGGCATCGGCGATGCCCCCTCCCGGAACCGCGACGGACTCATGACCGCCCCGCCCCCTTCCTCCGCGTCCCCGTCGCGGCCGTACCGACGGCGCCCCGTCGGACACCTCCTCGGCGCCTACGGCCTGCTGGCCCTCACCGCTGTGCTCTTCCTGGTCTTCTCGCTCGCCCTGCCGCGTACGTTTCCCACGCGGGACACGGTCGACTCGATCCTGTCCAACCAGTCGATCCCCGCCGTCCTCGCGCTGGCCGCCATGGTCCCCATCGTGACCGGCGCGTTCGACCTCTCCCTCGGCTACGGCCTCGGTCTGGCGCACGTCATGGTGATGCAGCTCGTCGTCAACGAGCGGTGGCCCTGGCCGTGGGCCTGCCTCGCGGTGGTCGCCGGAGGGCTGGTCGTGGGCGTCCTCAACGGTGTCGTCGTCGAGTTCGGCCGGATCGACTCCTTCATCGCCACCCTCGGGACCGGCAGCATGATGTACGCCGTGACCGGCTGGGTCACGGGCGGCGGCCGGATCGTCCCCGGCCCGCAGGGTCTCCCGGCGGCCTTCACCGATCTGTACGACTCCAGGTTCCTCGGCCTCCCGGTTCCCGCCTTCTACGTGCTCGCCCTCGCGGTCGCCCTCTGGCTGGTGCTGGAGCGGCTGCCGCTCGGCCGGTGCCTCTACGTCGTGGGCTCCAACCCGCGCGCCGCCGACCTCGTCGGCATCCCGACCCGCACGTACACCGTCTACGCGTTCGGTGCGTCGGGACTGATCGTCGGCTTCGCCGGTGTGCTGCTCGCGGCCCAGCAGCAGATCGGCAATCCCAGCGTCGGACTCGACTATCTGCTGCCCGCCTTCGTCGGCGCCCTCCTCGGATCCACCGCGATCCGACCCGGCCGCCCCAACGCCCTGGGCACGCTCGTCGCCGTCGCCGTGCTCGCCGTCGGCCTCACCGGCATCGGCCAGATGGGCGCCGACTTCTGGACGATCCCCCTGTTCTACGGCGGCACCCTCCTGCTCGCCGTCGGCCTGGCCGGGTACTCCGCCCGCCGCCTGCGGACCGGGGCCGCCGCGCCCCGTGACGCGCCGACCCCACCCCCTTGAGCCGTCCTCCCCTCCGCTCACCCCGCCGCGAGGAGCTCTCGTGCACCGCAACCGCAAGGCCGTCCCCGGCGTCGTCACGGCGCGATCGGTCTCCCTCGCCCTGCTGGTGGCGGCAACCGCCCTCGCCGGCTGCGAACGCGGCTCGTCGAACGGCCCCGGGGCCGCCGCCACGGGCCCGAGCGGCTGCCCCGCGGTGCAGGCCGAGGCCCAGGCCGCCGTCACCCGGGCGGAGAAGACCGACGTCCCCTGGAACGGGCCGACCAGTGGCCCCGCCGCGGTGCACGGCAAGACGATCGTCTACGTCGCACAGACCATGACCAACCCCGGAGTCGCCGGCGTCGCACAGGGCGTGAAGGAGGCCGCGAGGGTCATCGGCTGGAAGGTCCGGGTGATCGACGGCGAGGGCACCCCCGCGGGCATCCAGGCGGCGCTGAGCGACGCCGTGGCGCTCAGACCCTCGGGCATCGTCATCGGCGGCTTCGACCCCGACTCGACCTCGCAGCAGCTCGCGCGGGCGACCGCGGCACGCATCCCGCTCGTCGGCTGGCACGCGGTCGCGTCCCCCGGCCCCAGCGGCCACCCCAGGCTGTTCTCCAACGTCACCACCGATGTCGGCGACGTCGCCTCGATCAGCGCGCAGTGGGTCATCGCGCGCTCCCACGGCCATGCCGGGGTGGTCCTGTTCACCGATGCCTCGATCCCCTTCGCCAAGCACAAGTCCGAGCTGATCAGGAAGGCGCTGGCGGCCTGTTCGGGCGTGCGGCTGCTGACGTACGAGAACATCCCGATCCCGGACGCGAGCAGCCGTACCCCCAGGGAGGTCTCGTTCCTGCTCGCCCGCTTCGGGAGCCGTTGGACCGACTCCGTCGCGATCAACGACCTGTACTTCGCCGACGCCGCCCCCGCCCTCCGCGCGGCCGGGACGAAAGGCTCCGGGCCGCCCTTCAACATCGGCGCCGGCGACGGCGACCCGTCCGCCTTCCAGCGCATCGACAGCGGGCAGTACCAGGCGGCCACCGTCCCCGAACCGCTGTCGCTGCAGGGCTGGCAGATCCTCGACGAGTTCAACCGCGCCTTCTCCGGCCGTCCGGCCAGCGGTTATGTCGCGCCCGTCCACATCTCCACGGAGCACAACAGCAAGGGGGCGACGGCCTGGGACCCCTCGGGCTACCGGGAGGCGTACCGGAGGATCTGGGGCACGTGACGGGCGTGGTACGACGACAGGTGGTGACGGTCGGCGTCGATCTGGCCGCCCGTGCACGGCGCACGGCCGTGTGCCGGGTGGTCTGGGGACCCGGTGACGGCCTGGCGGTGGAGTTCGTCGTGCCCGACGCGGACGAGCAGTTGCTCGCTGTGGTCCGGGCGGCCGACAAGACCGGCCTCGACTGTCCCCTCGGCTGGCCGTCCCACTTCGTGGCGACGGTTCAGGCCCACCACCAGGGGGTGCGGCTGCCGCCCCCGGTCCGGTTCGAGGACCGTGCCGACGGGCGGCCCGGTCTGGACGCCCTGCGGTTCCGGCTGACCGACGACCTGACCTGGAAGGCGACGTCACTGCGGCCGCCGCTGTCGGTGTCCACCGACCTGCTGGGGGTCGTGGCGCTGCGTGCGGCCTACCTCATCGATGAGCTCGCGGCATCGGGCGTCCCCGTGCCCAGGGACGGGTCCGGGCCGGTCGCCGAGGTGTATCCCGCCGCCGCGCTGCGGCGCTGGGGGATCCGCCTCAGCGCCAGTTACAAGACCCCCACGCCAGGGGCTCGCGCCGTCCGGGAGCACATCGTCCGCTCCCTCGAGACGGGTCTGGGCCCGGCTCTTCCCGAGGCCGTGCGTGCGCGGTGCGTCGACAGCCACGACCATCTCGACGCCCTGGTCTGCGCCCTGGTCGCCCGCGCCGTCCTGGTCGGGGACACGCTGTGGCCGCGCTCCGCGGAGGAACGCGCGGCCGCCCGTCAGGAGGGCTGGATCCACCTGCCCGGCACGGATCTGGCTGCCCTCCGCCCCTGACGCGGACTTCGAGGCCTGTGACGAGGCCAGTGCTGCGGGGATGGGCCTCAGGGCGTTCCGGTGGTGTCCCCGGAGCGCGGCCAACTGCCGTCGGCCACCGCCGCGGTGACGTACTGCCGGAAGGTGCGGGCGGGGCGCCCGATCAGGCGGGGCACCGTGTCCAGGGGCTCGGTGTCCCCCAGGCCGCGGAGCGCGGCGTAGGAGGCGATGTCCCGCTCGATCGCCTGCCCGGACCGGCCGAGGGAGGTCTGTGCGGCGCGGTAGGCGTCCTCGCTTCCGTGAAACCTCATCGGGTGGCCGGTGACGTCCTCGATGACGGAGCACACCTCGGCGAAGGACAGTGCCTGCGGTCCCGTCAGCTCGTACGACCGGCCGGCGTGCCCGTCCTCGGTCAGCGTCCGGGCAGCCACGGCCCCGACGTCGTCCAGATCCACGAATCCCTGGCGGCAGTCCCCCAGCGGTACCGCCAGCTCCCCGGCGAGGACCGTCTCGCGGAAGGGGCCCTCGTCGAAGTTCTGGTCGAACCAGTCGCTGCGCAGGATCATCCAGGCGACCGCGGACCTCTTGACGGCGTCCTCGGCTTCGAGGAGCCGCTGGTCTCCCATGGTCTCGATCCCGCGACTGGACAGCAGGACGACGTGTTCGACCTCGAGGTCCGCCGCCAGGCCGACGAGGTCCGGGTCGACGGGGATGCCGTCGGGGGCCATCAGGACATGCGGCCGACGCCCCGCAGCGCAGGTTCCCAGGTGCTCCGGTCGTTCCAGTCGAAACGGGTGGCGCTGTGCCGGGACGCGGACCTGACCGGCGCGCCCAGCGCCCGCAGGTGCGCGGCGACGCGTCGGCCCGAGGAGCCGGTGGCTCCGAGGACGAGGATCGGTGGGGTGTCCATGCCTTCCTGAACGACGGCCGCAAGGAGAGGAAACGGCCTCCCGGGCCGGCAGTCGGCGGTGCCCTGACGAGTCCGCCGGCATTCGCCGCGGCACCGCTGCCCGGGTCCAGCCTGAACGGAAGGTGGAGAACGGCGCCTCCACCGCGCGGGCCGCGCGGGGGTGCCGAAGACGGCTCCGCCGGGATCGGCCATCGCCCGGCGACGGCGGCGCCGCACCACCGACCTGTGACCTGCCTCACCCATCGCCGCCCGCCCGGTGCGCGAACCGCCTCACCAGCGCCCTGCGTACCCGTGCGACGCCGCTTGTTGGCCGGATACGTCACTAATCTGTCATTGCAGCCAGTACGGCATCCGATACAGGCTGTGACCGTGTTGGAACGACGTGTTGTTGTGGTGGTGTACGCGGGCGCGATGGCCCTGGACATCACAGGACCGATAGAAGTGTTCGATACGGCGAACCGGCTCCTGGGTGCCTCGGGCACCCCCTACCGGACCGAATTCATCTCCGCCGACGCACCACTGGTGCGCATGAGTTCGGGCATGGTGGTGGAGGCCTCGCCCCTGGAGGCGGGGCAGGGCCCGATCGACACGCTCCTCGTGCCGGGCGGATGGAGTCTCAACGAGGCACTCCGGGACCAGGCGCTCGTCTCCTGGATCGGCCGGGCAGCGGCCCGGTCGCGCAGAGTCGCCTCCGTGTGCGGCGGTTCCTTTCTGCTGGCCGAGGCGGGTCTCCTCGACGGCAGACGCGCCACCACGCACTGGGCGTACAGCGAGGCGATGGCGTGCCGCTATCCGGATGTGACGGTGGACGCCGAGCCGATCTTCGTCTGGGACGGCCCCTTCGTGACCTCCGCGGGGGTGTCGACGGGCATCGACATGGCGCTGGCTCTGGTGGAGGCCGATCACGGTTCGGCGCTCGCTCTGGAGACGGCACGGTTTCTGGTGCTGTTCCTCAAGCGGCACGGAGGGCAGTCCCAGTACAGCGCCGTCCTCGACGCCCAGTTGGCCGACCATCCGCCGATCCGGGCAGCACAGGAGTGGATCCTGGACAACCTGGACAGTCCGCTGCCCGTGGGCGAGATCGCGCGGCAGGCCAACATGAGCCAGCGCAACTTCGCCCGGGTCTTCCGGCGCGAGGTGGGCACGACACCCGGCCAGTACGTCGAGCGGACGCGTATCGCCCGCGCCCGCGAACTGCTGGAGACCACGGACCTGACGATCGGCCAGATAGCCGGCCGCTGCGGATTCGCCACCACCGAGACGTTCTTCCGCTCCTTCGGACGAACCCTGGGGCTCACTCCCCGGGAATACCGGCACCGCTTCCAGGTGATCTCACCGTGCGGCTTCATCGACCGGCACCACGAGCGGGAAGGGAGCCCCGCATGACGACCGAGACCCCGGGATTACGCGAGGCGGAAACGGTTCGCCTGGTCGACTGTCTGGCCCGGGAACTCGCCAGGGCCGGCGTCACCCACGTGTTCGGCGTCGGCGGCGCGAACATCGAGGACCTGTTCGACGCAGTGCACCGCGGCGGCGCCGTACGCGGCGTCGTCGCCAAACACGAGTTCTCCGCCGTCACCATGGCCGACGGATACGCACGGACCACCGGGCGCCTCGGCGTCGTTGCCGCCACCTCGGGCGGTGGGGCGATGAATCTCGTACCGGGCCTGGCGGAGGCGTACGCCTCCCGGGTGCCCGTGCTGGCCCTGGTGGGCCAGCCGCCGACCGGCCAGGAAGGGCACGGGGCCTTCCAGGACTCCAGCGGCAGGGCGGGCTCCTTCGACGCGCGGGAGGTCTTCGCGCCCCTGTCCCGGTTCTGCGCCCGGGTCGATGACCCGGACTCGCTCAGGGAGTTGCTGCCCCGGGCCGTCGCGGCCGCGCAGGCCGATCCACGGGGGCCGGCCGTGCTGTTGCTGCCCAAGGACGTGCAGCAGGCACGGATCCGGGTGCCCGTCCGCGACACGGCTCCGGCACCGGGCGGTCCCGCGACGGCATCCGCGGCACGGTTCGACGCAGCCGCCGTCAGGGCCGTTTCGGACACCCTTCGCGGGGCCGGTCGCGTCCTCGTCATCGCCGGTGAGGATGTCGCCGCCGCCGACGCGCGTGGGGAACTGGCCGAACTGGCCCGGCGCCTCGGGGCATGGGTGGCGGTCACCCCGGACGCCAAGGACGTCTTCGACAACCGTGATCCACGCTTCGCGGGCGTGGCCGGGGTGATGGGCCACGCCAACGTCGAGGAATGTCTGCGCCGGGCCGACCTGTGCCTGCTGGTCGGTACCCGGCTGCCGCTCCTGGCACGCGGCGGCCTCGACCGGGCCCTCGCCACCACCGAAGTCGTGTCCCTCGGTCCCGAGCCACCGTTCGTGGCAGGCACCGCCCTGGGTGGGAACCTGCGGGACACGCTGCGCGCGGTGACCCTCCGGCTGCCGTCGCGCCCCCGCCCCTGCCCGCCGCACACCGGCCCCCTTCCCACACCCCTGCCGGGTCCGCTCCTCCACGCCCGGGAGCGGACCGTCCCCCACGCCCAGGCGGTCGCCGCGGTGGCGGCGGCACTCCCCCAGGACGCACACGTCTTCGTGGACGCCGGCAACGCAGGCGCCAGCGCGATCCATCTCCTCCCGGCACCGCGCCACGGCCGCTTCGTGGTGGCGGTCGGCATGGGCGGCATGGGCTACACCTTCGGCGCCGGCATCGGCGCCGCGCTCGCCACCGGCCGACGCACCTACGTCCTCGCGGGCGACGGGGCCTTCTTCATGCACGGGATGGAAGTGCACACGGCCGTGGAGTACGACGCACCCGTGACGTTCGTGATCTTCAACAACAACGCCCACGCCATGTGCGCTGTGCGGGAGGAGTTCCTCCAGGGCGGCGTCCGCAGCGACGACCTGTTCGCCCGGAGCGACCTCGCCGCGGGAGTGGCCGCCGCCTTCCCTTCCCTGGAGGCCACGGGAGCCGCCGACGCGGCGCAGCTGCGCACGGCACTGCTGCGCGGCAACGCGCGCGGCGGCCCGGCGTTCGTCGCGGTGGACTGCGACCCGCGGGAGATCCCCCCGTTCCTGCCCTTCCAGTCCTTCACCGAAGTCCCCAAAGGCCATGAGAACAAGGAGAGTTCAGATGAGCGAGGAGTCGTCCATGTTGGCTGACATCCCCGGCCTGGTCCGGATCGAGAACGCCGGCAAGGAGGAACTGACCGCCCACTGCATGGAGCTGACCCACGCGGTCTATCCCCACCACCAGGTCTACGGGCAGTACTGCACCATCCACGAGTACGTCGACTGCCCCCCGGAGCAGGCCTACGACTACCTGCGCCAGGGGCACCACCTGGAGGAGTGGACCTGCAGCCTGCGGGACTTCGCGCCCACCGGCACCCCGGGGCTGTGGGTCGGTCACGACCGGCTGGAGGACGACACCAGGATCTACTGCAGGGTGCTGGCGAACCCCGAGGCCATGACCGTGGACTACCACTGCTCCTGGGACCAGGGCGAGAAGCTGTGGATGATCTACCTGATGCGGGTCGTCCCGGCGCAGCTGGTGCTCGACAAGCCGGGCTCGGTGATCACCTGGACCAACTGCCGGCACCCCTACTACGACGCCAACCCGCGCCCCGACCTGGCTCCCCGTCCGGACCGGCCCTGGGTGGGCGACTACTGGGACCTCTTCTACGCAGGGCACACCGTGGAGATGCACAACCTCAAGGCGATCCTGGAACACCGCCACCGGCGCGGCCTGCCGGTCGGTTCGGCTCCGGCGCGGGCGGTGGCGCGGTGACCACGGTCAGCCTCACCGACGTCGCGAGTTACCTGCCCGGCGAGCCGGTTCCCGCGGAGTTCTACACGGACTTCCCCGGAGCCGAGGACAAGCTCCGCAACCATCCCATGTTCAGGGTCCCGCCGTTACGGCACCACGTGGCCAGGGACGAGACCAACGCGGACATGGTCGAGCGCGCCGTACAGCCCCTGATCGAACGGCACGGCGCGGTGGAGATCCGGGGCGTCGACGTGCTGTTGGTGCACAGCCAGTTGCCGGACCTGCCGTTCGTGGGCGCCGGAACCGAGGTGGCCCGGCGGCTGGGCCTGAACCCGGAGTGGCTCGTCGACGTGGCCAACGCGGGCTGCGCGTCCTTCGTGTACATGGTGAAGCTGGCCCGGCAGATCCTCACCACCACCGACGCGAGGACCGCGCTGATATGCAATGCGCAGAGTGCCGCCGGGCAGTGGTTCACCCAGTCCGAGGTGCGCAAGCTCGCCCAGGCGGCGATCCCGGGCGACGGGTGCGGGGTGGGGTACGTGACGAGGTCGGCACGGTCGCCGGTCCTCGACGTGGAGACCCGCCACATCGGCGCGTACGCCGGTGACATGACCGTGGCGGTCGACGACGGTCGCAAGTACTGGGAGCCGGGATCGTCCCAGCTGCGGATCGGGTTCTCCGACGCAAGCGTCGCCAAGGTCCTGGCACGCGGGAACCGTCTCGTCCCCGAGGTGGTCACGGACCTGTGCCGGCGGCTCGGCGTGGCGAGCACCGACATCGACGCCCTCATCACCAACCAGCCCAACCGCACCTTCCTGCGGAACTGGCGAGAGGCGCTGCAACTGCCGGCCGAGCGGCACCTGGACACCTTCGATGTCTACGGGAACCTGTTCGGAGCGGCGATCCCGGTCACCCTGGACCGCGCGATCCGTTCGGGGCAGGTGACGGACGGCGACCTGATCGTGCTCGGGGGATTCGCCCACGCGGGCGACTTCGCCGGTGCCGTCGCCGTTCGCTGGCACGGGGGACGGGACTGAGCCATGGACATCCCCGTGCTGCACCGGCTTGCCCTGAACGAGAGTCCGTATCCCCCGCTGCCCTCGGTGCGTGAGGCGATGCGACGGGCCGTGGCACAGGCCCACCGCTACCCGCAGTTCCACCCCGACGACCTCACCGAACGGATCGCCGCGTGGTGCCGGGTGCCCGCCGACCGCGTCGCGGTCGGCAGCGGATCGGTCGGCGTGGCCCTGCAGTTGCTCCGGGCAGTGGTCCGGCCCGGCGACACCGTGGCCTACGCCTGGCGCACGTTCGACGCCTACCCGCTCCTGGCCACCATGGTCGGCGCCCGAGCGGTCCCCGTGCCCCTGTCGCCGGACGGACACCAGGATCTGGGTGCCCTGCTCGCGGCGCTCGACCAGCGCACCCGCGTCGTGGTGCTGTGCAATCCGCACAACCCCACCGGAAGCCTCGTCACCGCCGGCGCACTGGCGGCGTTCCTGCGTCGGGTCCCCCGACACGTCATCGTGCTCCTCGACGAGGCGTACATCGAGTTCGCCCGTGACAGCGACCTGCCGGACACGCTCACATTCCTGGACGCACATCCCAACCTGCTGGTGCTGCGCACCTTCTCCAAGGCCTACGGCCTCGCCGCCCTGCGGGTCGGCTACGCACTCGGCGCCTCCGGCCTGGTGGCACGGATCCGGCGGCAGCAGCTGCCCTTCGGGATCAACGCGGTGGCAACGGCGGCGGTGAAGGCCTCACTGCGGGCCGAGAGCCAGCTACGCGAGCGCGTGGACACCATCGTGGCCGAACGCGAGCGGCTCCGGGGTGAACTCGTGTCCCTCGGCTGGTCCGTGTCCCCCGGCCACGCCAATTCCGTATGGCTCGCCACGCCCGATCCGGTCGGCGAGGGCGCAGCAGCGCTCACCGACGCCGGTGTCCAGGCACGCCACTACCCCGGCGAGGGACTCCGGCTCACCGTCGGCACCCGGAAGGCCAACGACACCGTGCTGACCGCGCTGGCGGGGCTGAGCGCGCACCGGAGTGTGTCGCGGACGTGAAGCACACCACTGCGGCGGCCGGGCAGGGGGAAGACCACCAAAACCCCTCCGGAAACGCCTGAGGGTGTACCCGGCCAGGCCGAGGCCCGAACCTGTCGGTGGTCCGGGCCCTCGGCGCTGTCTCAGAGGTGGCTGCGGGGTGCGCACAAGTCCCTGCGGACTCCCGCCCTCATGTGCCGACGAGCTTCCGTGGACCGGGGACGGTACGGAAACGGAACGGCTCCGGGTCGCGGCCGGGCTGGATGAACCAGCACTCCCCCGTGCCGTCGCCGGTGACGATCCGCAGCACCGTGTCCGCCACGACCTGGGCCGGGATGATCGGCAGTCTCTGCTCGGAGAGCACGTCGCGCAGCGGATCGATGATCCGCGACTCGGCGAACCCGGGGCAGACGGCGTTGAAGCGCACGTTCTCCGGTGCGAGAGCCGGCCCCAGGGAGCGAGCAAGTCCTACGACCGCATGCTTGTTGGCCGCGTACAGGGGATCGAGCGGTACGGCCGCCAGACCCGCCAGCGACGCGGTCGCCACGATCACCCCTCCACCGCGGGCCCGCAGTGCCGGCAGCACCGCATGGGTGCCGAAGACCACGCCGTCGAGGTTGGCTCCCATCGCGCGACGGTAGCGTGCCAGGTCGAAGTCCTCACCGAGGCCGCATCCGGTCGCCACCCCGGCGTTGAGCAACGCGATGTCGACGCCGCCGCAGTGCTCCTGGGTGAAGTCCACCAGCGCACGGTTCGCGTCCGGGTCGGAGACGTCACAGGCGCGGAAATGACCGCCCACCATGTCGGCCACCTCTCGGCCGCCCCGCACGTCGAGGTCCGCGACCACCACGCGCGCCCCCGCCTCCGCCAGCGTCAGTGCGGTGGCCCGGCCCAGTCCACTGGCACCGCCGGTCACGATGGCGACCTTGCCCCGGAGCACCGCGCCGTGCGTCTGCCCCGGCCGGACTGCGGTGTCCCTCTCGACGGTGGTCATGCCAGCTCCAGGACGAGCTTGCCGACGTTGTCCCCGCGGAAGAGCATCTGCAAAGTCTCGGGGAAGTCGCCTACGCTCCCCCTCACCACGTGTTCCTTCACCTTGATGCGGCCGGTGCCGATCCAGGCGGAGATGTCCTGGGCAGCCTGCGCGTAGCGCTGGGCGTAGTCGAAGACGACGAAGCCCTCCATGCGGGCGCGGCGCACCAGCAGTGAGAGGTAGTTGGACGGGCCCTTGACCGGCGTGGCGTTGTTGTACTGACTGATCGCACCGCAGACCACGACTCGTGCGTGCATCGCCAGTCGCGTCAGGGCCGCATCGAGGACGTCCCCTCCGACATTGTCGAAGTAGACGTCGATGCCGTCGGGGGCCTGCCGGCGCAGCGCCTTCCTGACGTCCTCGGCGCGGTAGTCGATCGCCGCGTCGAATCCCAGTTCGTCGATGAGCATGGCGCACTTCTCCGGCCCTCCGGCTATGCCGACGACCCGGCAGCCCTTGGCCTTCGCGATCTGGCCGGCGATACTGCCGACCGCCCCGGCCGCCCCCGACACCACGACGGTCTCGCCTTCCTTCAGTGCGCCGACGTCCAGCAGACCGAAGTAGGCGGTCATGCCGGGCATGCCCAGCGCGCCGAGATACGTCGAGGGCGGGGCGAGGGAGGTGTCGACCTTCATGGCCCCCTTGCCGTCCGAGACCACGTACTCCTGGACGCCGAACATGCCGACCACGTGATCGCCCGGCTGGAAGTCGGGGTGGTTGGACGCGGTCACCTCGATGACCGATCCGGCACGCATCACCTCGCCGATGCCCACCGGCGGCAGGTAGGAGGGACGGTCGTCCAGCCAGCCCCGCATCGCCGGGTCCAGGGAGATGACGCGCGTCCGGCCCGCGAACCGGCCCGGGCCCGGCTCGTCGACGGACCCTGAACACTCCTGCCAGTCCCCGGGTTTGACCTCGCCCACGGGGCGGGCTGCCAGACGGATCTGGCGGTTGGTCGCAGACATCACGCCTCCTGTTCGTTCACGGCTTCGCCGCAGGGTACCGACCAGTAGGTATGCCGGTGAGTGTGATGTTGGCCATACACGCACAACGCTCGGTGGATCCGTTGGCCCGCGCCCTCAGGGAGCAGGCGGCCGGGAGCCGGGTACGGAGACAGGGGGCATCGGCGGTCGCGCCCGTGGGACCGGGCCGCCTCTGTCGCCGCCTGCCCTCGGGCATCCACCCGGGTCGGTGACGGCGACGGCCGCCAGGAGGCCGATCCGGGACGCCGTTCCGCAATCCTGGTGACGGGCATGGACAGGGCCATGGAACACCTGAGGCTGACGGCGTCGGTGGGCTCCGGCGACGGGTCAGCGGGCCGAGGTGATCGCTCGGATGACAGCCGGGATTCCCGGGCCGGGGCGGCCGGGAAGCCGTGCCACGAGAATCCGCCGGACCTCGGTGGGGACGCCGGCCACGTGCAGCAGGGTCACGCCGTGCGGCAGCACCGGCGACATACGGGACGGGACAGTGGTCACGCCGAAACCGCCGGCGACCAGCTGCAGTTTCGACAGCCAGTCCCTCGTGGTGTGGACGATGCGCGGCCGTCCGGGCAGGCCGGGCCAGACGCCGAGCAGAGGCTCGGCACTCGATGACGGGGCGGCGATCCAGGGGGCGTCGACGAGTTCGTCGACGTGCACCTCGGTGCGACCGGCGAACGAGCCGGTGGCCGGAGCTGCCACGAGCAGTTCGGTGTCCTCCACGGTTTCGATGTGCAGCCGGGGGGACTCGCCGTCCGACGGTCGGTGCGGCGGGCGGGACGTCAGCAAGGCGATGTCGATCGAGCCTGCCCGCAGAGCCCGGAGCAGGCTGGGTGTGGTGCCCTCACGTGTCGTGACCGTGACGGTCGGGCCGGCCGTCGCGAGACGTGTGAGCAGACCCGGCAGGATCACTGCCCCGGCGCTGGGGAAGATTCCCAGCCGTACCGGTTCCGTCTGTGCGGCGGTGCCGGTGAGCTCGTGCTCGGCCGCCGCGACGGAGTCGAGGATCGTGCGGGCGTGCCGGAGCAGGGTCAGGCCGGCGAGGGTGAGGTGCACCCCGTCGAAGCGGCGCTCGAACAGAACGGCGCCCGCACTCCGTTCGAGGGCCGCCGCCTGGCGTGAGACCGCCGACTGGGTGTAGCCGAGCTGAGAGGCCGCCGCGGTGAAGCTCCCCGACTCGGCGACCTGCCGCAGAACCCGTAGAGCCGAACTGGAGAAGTCCATGCGCACTACGCATACCACAGATGCCAGATCGTCGCTTGGCGCATGCCCCTCGCGCTCTTAGCCTCAAGACGGACGATCAAGGAGGCAGCAGATGCGAGCAGCAGTCCTGACAGAGTTCGGTGCCCCGCTCACCGTGCGGGAGTTGCCCGATCCCGTGGCGGGCGGTGGTGAGGTGGTGGTCGAGGTCCTGGCGGCTGGCGTCCTCCCGTACGCCGAGGAGGTCTTCGGCGGCCGGCGGAACTACCCGCTCGAACCCCCGGTGGTCCCCGGTACCGGTGGCGTGGGCCGGATCGTCAGTGTCGGCCCGGACGCCACCCGGTTGCGCGTCGGCGACCTGGTGTGGTGCGACTGCACGGTCCGCTCTCGCGACGATGCGCTGACCCCCGACATCGCGCTGCAGGGCTGGAGCTCCCGCGGCGACGGCGGCGCCAGGCTCGCCCGGCACCTGCACGACGGGGCGTTCGCCGAGCTCATGCGAGTACCCACGGAGAACGTGCACCCCCTGCCGGCAGAAGCGGAGGACGACCCGGCGCGCTGGTCCTCGCTCGGGGTGTACGCCATCCCCTACGGAGGACTGCTGGCAGGCGGGCTGGAAGCCGGCGAGACGCTGCTCGTCAGCGGGGCCACCGGCAACCTCGGCAGCACCGCGGTCGCCGTGGCCCTTGCGATGGGGGCGGGCCGGGTGATCGCGCCGGGCCGCAACCGCGCCGTGCTCGACCTCCTCACCGACCGGTTCGGCTCGCGTGTGCGCCCGGTCGAACTGACCGGCGACGAGGACGCCGACCGTGCGGCCATGTCCGCCGCAGCCCAGGGCCCGATCGACATCGTGCTCGACCTGCTCCCACCCGCAGCGCCCACCTCGACGGTGCGCGCGGCAGCCATGACCGTCCGCGAGTACGGCCGCGTCGTCCTCATGGGCGGCGTCGGCATGCTCGGCGGCGCCGACCTCGCCCTTCCCTACCCGTGGATCATGCGTAACTCGGTGACTGTGCGCGGGCAGTGGGTGTTCCCCCGCGCCGCGAACGTCGGCATGATCCGGCTCATCGCCTCGGGCGCGCTCGATCTCGGTGCCGAACGGGTGCGGACCTTCCCGCTCGACGCTGTCAACGACGCCGTCGAGTACGCCGCCGCGCATGGCGGGCCGTTCGACCGTACCGTACTCACCCCGCCTGCCGGATGATGTCCGCATGCGGCAGGCCACGCAGGTATCCACGTCCCGTGGTGTGTTCCAGGTCGACGCGGATCTGCCAGCGGTCGCGCGTGGTGTCGTATGCCTCGGTGTCGGGGAAGACGCCGTGGGATCCCGGGTCCGGGATGGGCGGGGGCCGGCACGGCGGGTGCGGCCGGCAGGGCCCGTTGCCCGCATCAGAACGTCGCGTCGGTGCGTCTCGTCCTGCCTTTCGCTCCCGCGGTTGGGTAGTGGCCGCCTGCGTCGCCCATCGGGCTACGGATGCGCCGGCCGGGCCGGCGCCGATGGAGGTGCGGTCAGCCGGCGGGCGGCTGCTGGATCTCGGCGGCGGTCAGGACGTGGCTGCCGATGCCCCAGCCGCCGTCGGGCACCTCCTCGACGAGCACCAGTGTGGTGGCGCGGGCACGTTCGCCGTAGATCTCGGTGTACAGGTCGGTGGTGCGGGCGATGATCTGCGCCTTCTGCTGCTCGGTGAGGGTGCCTGCGGGGACCTTGAAGTTCGCGTACGGCATCGGGTTCGCTCCTGCCAGGGTTCGGACGGGTGGGCCGCGGCGTCGTGCGCTCGCCGCCCTCCCTTCCACCATCACCCGGTCTGCGGACGGCAGCCAGGCTGTGCACACCCTGGGGTTGCCGCCCCCTGGTTCGCACGCGTCGTACACGGCACGATGCGGGCATGGACCTTTCCGAACTCGCCGCGTTCCTCAAGTCCCGGCGCGCGCGGATCCGGCCGGGCGATGTCGGTCTGCCCGCCGGGCCCCGGCGCCGGGTACCCGGACTGCGGCGGGAGGAGGTGGCTCAGCTCGCGGGCCTGTCGGCGGACTACTACACCGAGCTGGAGCGCGGGCGCGGCACTCAGCCGTCGGCGCAGGTCCTGGCCGCCCTCGCCCGTGCGCTGCGCCTCGGTGGCGACGAGCGCGACCATCTGTTCCACCTCGCCGAGCGTCCCGTGCCCCCGGCCGCGAGCGGCCTGACCGCGCACATCACGCCGGGGCTGCTGGCGCTCCTCGACCGGCTCGCGGCGACTCCCGCGCAGATCATCACCGACCTGCACGAGACCCTCGTACAGAACGAGGCGGCCATCGCGCTCGTGGGCCGGCAGCCGACCGGGCGCGGGGCCAAGGCGAGCTTCATCCACCGCTGGTTCACCGATCCCGCTTCCCGCACGATCTACCCGCCGGACGAACACCCGCACCATTCCCGGGTGTTCGTCGCCGACCTGCGGGCGGTTGCCGCCCGGCGCGGCCGCGATGCCGAAGTGGACGGTCTTGTGGGTGTGTTGCGGCGGCGTAGCGCGGAGTTCGCCGCGCTGTGGGACACCCATGATGTCGGCCTGCGCCGGTCGGACCACAAGCGCATCGTCCATCCGGCCCTCGGTGTCATCGCGGTGGACTGCAACAGCCTGTTCAGCGAGGACGGACGCCAGCGCCTGCTGTGGTTCACCGCCCCGCCCGGCACCGAAGCCGCCGCGCAGCTGGAACTACTCTCCGTCATCGGTACGCAGGACATGGCGCCGGGGCCCGCGGCGGCGCCGCACTGATCGAGCCGGGCGGAATACGAGCACGGCCACATCCGCCTACGGGCACGCGGGCCATCGAGAGCTGCGGGGATGCCGGGCTCAGGAGGAGGAACGCCGGTCAGCGTCAGCGATGGCACGCGCCCTGTGCCGGAGCTCGAGCGAGACCTGGCCGCGACCCCCACGAGCCCGCGGCAGATGATCCGGGCGCGTGCTCTCACAACGGGCCCAACGGTGCTGAAGGCCACGCTTGATCATGTGAGCGCACTGCGGCAGATGAATTCGGTTGCCACGGGACCCGCGTGCCCGGTGAGGTGAATCCCATGGACGGCGCCACCGAGGAGGAGCAACGAGCGACGGCAGGGTGGGTCCACACGCTCACCAGGCAGTCGGCTCCATGGCACAGATCAGCGGTGCTCGTGGCCCTGATGCTGGCCGCCTTCACCTTCAACACGGCGGAAAGCCTGCCGATCGGCCTGCTGGAACTCATCTCCGCAAGCCTTCGGGTGTCAGTGCCAGTGGTGGGTCTCCTGGTCACCGGCTATGGCGTGACGGTGGCTCTCGCATCTCTGCCGCTCGCCCACCTCACGCGCGCCGTGCCCCGACGTCATGTACTCACAGGACTACTGACCGCGCTCGTCGTGTCCAGCGTCGTCGCGGCGCTGGCCACCTCCTACTGGCTGCTCCTGGTGGCACGGCTGCTGACCGCGCTCGCCCAGGCGCTGTTCTGGGCCGTGACGGGGCCGGTCGCGGTAGGTCTGTTCGCGCCCGAGGTCCGCGGGCGTGTGGTCGGGGCGCTGTCCGTTGCAGGTTCGCTCGCCCTCGTCCTCGGTGTTCCTGCCGGGACCTGGCTGGGCCGGCAAAGCGGCTGGCAGGTGCCCGTCGCCATGCCGGCGGCCCTGGGGCTCGTCTCCCTGGTGACGATCGCCGTTCTGCTCCCGACCTCACGTCCGGAAGAAGAACCCGCCGCCTACGCGACCAGTCCCGACGTCCGGCGGTTCGGAACGGTGCTGGCGGCCGGGACCCTGTCCGCCTCCGGGGGGTTCGCGGGATACACCTACATCGTGAAGTTCCTGGGCGACGTGAGTGGGTTCTCCCCGAGCACGGTCAGCGTGCTGCTCGTGGGTTTCGGGGTCGCCTGTCTGGCCGGGGTGAGCATCACCGGGGCGCTGCTGGACCGCTTCCTGCACTCCGCGCTGCCCACGGCAGTGGCCACGCAGGCGGTGGGCATGCTCGGCTTGTGCGCGCTCGGCACCGATCCGGTGGCGGCGGTGATGTTCCTGGTTCTGATGGGCGGTGCACTCGGGCCGGTGTTCATGGTCACCCAGAACGAGATGCTGCACTACGCGCCCGGCCGCACGGATCTCGCCCTCGCCTCCAACTCCGGCGCCTACAACGCCGGCATCGCAGCCGGCGCCGCACTCGGGGCACTGGTCCTGCCGCTCGCCGGGGTACGGGGCACCTTCCTCGCCGGCGGGCTGCTGACCGTCGGGGCCTGCGCAGTACTGCTCGGCAGCCGGCTGCTACCTGGGAGCCCGCACCAGCCCTCCCGCGGCCCGTCCTCCGCTGACGACCTGCGTTGACGAGACCGAAGTCCTAGAGGACCTGATTCTGAGGCCGGCGGGTTGGGCTGGTCGCTCCTCTGGGGGCTGAGGGGTAGCGAGAACCCTCTGCGGCCCCCGGCCCCGGCGATCGTCGTCGGTGACCGAGCTTGGGGAACGGCCCCGTCGGGTTGCTGAAGTCCGCTGCACCATGGCGAACGCTCCGCTGGTACAAGAGGCACAGGGAAGCTCCTCGTCGTATGTGGTCACCTTCAGCCAGGCTGGAAGAAGGCGAGCATCTTCTGGGCGGCGTCCGGCGACATCAGCAATTCCTGCACGTCCGCGGACATCCGGGCGGCAGCACTGGTGCGTTCGAACATCTCGCGTTCGTATTCTTTGACGGCGGCGGGAAAGTCGTCCGGGCGGGCGGCCAGCGCGAGGCCGAGCAGGGCGCCGTCGAGCAGCGCCATGTTGGCACCCTCCCCCACCGGTGGCATCAGGTGCGCGGCATCGCCAAGCAGCGTGACGCCTGGCGTCGACGGCCAGGTCAGGCCGACCGGGAGAGTGGTGATCGACCGTGGCACGACCGTGTCGTCACAGGCCGCGATCAGTGCGGTGAACCGTGGGTCCCAGCCGCTGAACTCCTCGATCAGCCGTGCCCGGGCAGCGGCTGGGTCGTCGAACGGGATCCCGCTGGTGGCGAACCAGTCCTCGGCGGTGTGGTAGAAGCTGAGGCCGATGCGTACGCGGCCGTCGCCGTTGCGCTGCGCCGCCAGGGATCGTCCGTTGCCGAGCACCCAGTAGTTGCCGCGCCCGACCATCGCCGCGAGGTCGGGATGGGTACGGTCGATGTCGGAAATGCAGAGCTCGACAACGTTTTGGCCGATGTGCTCCGGTCGAGCGTCGGTGAGCAGTGCGCGGACCCGGGAGTTCGCGCCGTCAGCGCCGACCAGCAGGTCATACGTTGCACTGCTGCCGTCAGCGAAGTGCAGCGCATCATTGTCGGCGGATTCGAACGCGTGCCCCCAGCGCACCGTGTCCTCGGGGAGAGAGTCCAGCAGCAGGTTGCGCAGATCGGCACGGTCCACCTCGGGTCGCTCCAGCGGGGCGTCGTGGGGCGTGTCCTCCTGGAGCAGCAGGGTGCCATCCGGCTCGAGAAGACGCATGTCCTGGCCTTCACCACGGGCAATTGCGTAGAACTGGTCGATCAGACCGGCCTCGCGCAGGGCTCGCTGACCGGAGTGGATGTCGAGCATGCCGCCCTGACCGCGCGCACCGCGTGACGAATCACGTTCATACACGACGGCGTCGATGCCGTTCACGTGCAGCACCCGGGCAAGGGCCAAGCCGCCCAAGCCGGCTCCGACAATGGCGATGGTCATGGTTGCCCGCCTCCCCTTCGATACACCGTACTGGGTCGATACACTGTATCGCCCGATGCGGTGTATCGTTAGAGGCATGTTGGTGTGGGAGAGGCCGGAGCCACCGAATCGACCCGTGCCGGCCCCGTTGAGCCGGGAGCGGATCGTGCGGGCGGCGATCCAACTGGCCGACGCGGACGGCCTTGACGCGGTGTCGCTGCGCAAGGTCGCCACCGCGCTGGACGTCCGTCCGATGCGGCTGTACGGCTACATCGACAGTAAGGAGGAGTTGCTCGACCTGATGGTCGACGCCGCCCACGCCGAGATCCGGCCGGTCGGAGACGGCTGGCGGGAGGTACTCCGGTCTCTTGCCGAAGCCACTCGGCACGCCGCTCACGAGCACGAATGGCTCGCCGATCTACTGGGTGGCCGACCCCAGCTCGGACCGCACGCGCTGGCCAGTGGGGAGACCGTGGTGGCCGCGATGGGCGCCGTCGACGTGGACGCCGTCATGCCGGTGGTCGCCGCAGTCAACGCGTACGTGATCGGCGCGGTGCGTCGGGAGATCGCCGAGCGGCGTGCCGAGCGGGCCACCGGGATGGACGAGAAGCGCTGGCAGGCCTCACTCGGGCCCTATCTGCAGCGAACCTTCGCCACTGGCCGATTCCCCGCGCTGGCCACGGTGGTGCGCGATGCCGCCCACCTGGACGCCGACCACACCTTCCGGATCGGTCTCGACTTCCTGCTCGACGGCATCGAAGCCGGCATCTCAAGGTCCTCGCCAAAGGGCGCCGGAAACTGACGGAGCGCCATGGATCTGACACGAGCGCTTCTCTGAGCTGGTCCGCTTCCACCGACAACGTGGGCGTGGCCGGTAACACCTCCTCGCAGTCGGCTGCCGTGACCGCCACCACCACCAGCGGGACACTGGTGTCCCAGGGCCACAACGCCGGGGCCGCCCACCGAGGACGCCTTCTGCGCCGCCTCCAACGCCGTGGACGGCAGCACGTCCACCCGCTGGAGCAGCTGCTTCTGTGACCCGTCAGCCCACCACCCTGCGCATACCGCATACCCACCGGCCTGCTGCAGGCATCACCACCCGTCACCACCCCCGATGGGGCGAGCAGATGTCACGGGCCCCTGGGTCCCTGGGCCCACGCTTACAACGCACTGGACTGCTCGGCCGTCAAGCCTCGGGCACCTACCGCCACACGGCTCTGTCCGCGCTGGGAGAGCAGGGGCAGACCCGGCACGGGGGGAACCGGGCCTGCCCCAGCACGTCGGCGCCTGCAGACCCTCCCCCCGGAGGATGGGCGCCATGACCCCGCCCGGGGTCACTTCCAACAGCGCACCGCACGTCAGGAGTGTCACGGGAGAACGGGGATGGTTGCGAGACCGGCAACTTTATGAAGGAACACCCCTGCCTCCTTCGCAATCCGGTCACGCAATACGCAAACGCCGGCGACCGAGGACTGCGGCATTTCCCGAATCACACCCCGCCATATAGTCCGGATAAGTGCCCTGACACAGGAACATGTAGGTAAGTGCACGCACAGGCAGCCCTATTCGAGACATCACAGGCGGCGGTGTAACGCCGCAGTGCCTGCGGAACGCAGAACCAGGGAGAAGCGAGGTGCCGGCCCGGCTGATTTTCGGCGCCCCGGCACGAGCACAACAGACATGGCACTACGTCAGATCGGATTTCCCTGTGAGCAACATCGACCCGGCTCCCGGATACCGGGAATACAACGAGCGCTCGGGCCCCTACCGCGCCGTGCGCCGTCAGGGCACCACGCGGCGTACGGCCATCACCATCTGCACAATCGCCGACACCGCGGCGGGACTGCTGGGCCTGTGGATCGTGCTGTTCCTGCTCGACGCGAACCGCGCGAATGTGTTCGTCGGATTCGTGCGGAGTACGGCGGACTGGCTGTCCTGGTGGTCACAGGACATTTTCACGATGAACACGGAAAGCCTACGCGTTGCCCTTGATTATGGTCTCCCGGCCGTCATGTATTTGCTGATCGGCCACGGGATCGCTGCCCGGCTCAACCGGGCCTGACAGTGGACCGGCCTCATTGTTGATCACCATGGAAAAGGTCCGACCATGACACACAGCGCAAGTAGGAACGATCACCCGCCGATCTATGAGGAACTGATACGCGAGCGCGGTGACGTCGTTGCCGAAGCCCAACTGGCCGCGGAACACACACAGCACCAGGCAGCGGAGTTGCTGACCGGAGGGGACGCGGGTCGGCGAGATCGTCTCCGGGACGGCAGCATCGCGGCCGCCGCGCCTGGTCGGCCGGAGTGGCGCGGGTCGCCGCCGTAGGCGCACTCGACGCGGGTACGTCCCTGCGTCCCGCCCTCACCCCCTCGCCCCCTCACCCAGGGACCAGGCATGCCCCCGAGCGAGGCGGCCCGCTTCACGCCGCCACGCGGCTCGGCGCGCCCGTCGGCCAGGGGCGGCTCACCCCATACCGGACCGTACGCCCTGATCGTGTGCACATGCCCGGCGGCCACCATCTCCACGCCTCGTCCCAACTCGCCCGAACCCGGCCCCCGTTGCCGCGCACCTGCTGGTAGCCCCGGGCGCGCACGAGGTCGGAGACGATGTCCCACCGGGCGGTCACCGGGTCTCCCATCCGGGCCTTGGCCTCCCGGTACATCTGCAGCAGTGCTGCCCGCCTTGGCACGCGTGGCCTCGACCGCTTCCCACTCCTCGGTGCCGAGGTTGGCCCGTGCGGCCGGGAAGACGCCGTCCTGTTCCTTGAGAATGTGGTCGCGCAGCATGTCCATCGCCTCGGTCAACCGGTCCGGCCAGGTCGGGTCCGAGGGTGTCGCGCCGCCGGCGGCCTCCGATAGCACCGCATCGATGCGACGGTGCTCGGCCTCCAGAGCGGCTATCTGGTCGGGGAAGTCGGCGGCCAGCGCGGGGAACAGGCCGTGCTCCTCGACCTGGGTGTGCGGTTCGAGCACCCGCGCGATCTCCCGGGCGACCTCTGCCCGCCCTCCTGCTGGGCAGTCCGGAGGTGGCTGATGAGGCGGACGACCTCGTCGTGCTCCCGGGTCAGTTCATCGATGGCCGCCAGCGACTGGCAGCCGCAGTACTCGCACACCGGACTTCTCCTTCTTCCCAAAACAGTCTGCATTTCTCAATCCGCCGGTAACCCGCTGTGATGCCGGCGGCTGGTGCGCTGCTTGCGCTCGCCGCCTTCGGCTGCGGCGCGGACACCGGTGAGGGTGTAGGCCAGTGCGGCGGTGGCCACGACCGCGAGCACGGCGAGACCGGCCGCGTACGACCCGTACTCGCCGTACAGCGAGCCCCTCACCAGCGGCGGCAGGAAGCCTCCCAGACCACCCGCGGCGCCGACCACGCCGGTGACCGAGCCAATCTTGCCGGCCGGGGTCCGCAGGACCACCAGGGCGAAGGTCGCGCCGCTGCCCGCGCCGAGCGCGGCGGCCATGGCCAGGAAGGCGATGGTTCCCACCGGCGCGAGGGCCGGGGTGCAGGACTGCACGACCGCCCCCGCCACGACCACGGACAGCGCCGCGGCCAGCACCCGGACCGGGCCCAGCCGGTCGGACAGCCAGCCGCCGACCGGGCGCATGGCCACCGCGAGGAGCACGAACCCGGCCATGCGGTCCGCGGCGTCCGCCTGGGGCAGGCCGTAACCGGTCTTGAGGTAGGTGGGCTGGTAGGCGGAGAAGGCGACGTAGCCGCCGAACGCGACCGCGTACAGCGCGGATGCCTGCCAGGTGATGCCCAGCCGGACGCGTCACGCAGCAGCAACGCGGCCGTCACGGCGTACACGGCCAGGATCACGGCGGTGATCAGGAACGGGGTGGACACGCTGTGCGCGTTGACCAGCTTGACCGTGGTCAGGGCGCTGCTGGCGGTGCCGCCCATGCCGGCGCCGAAGGTACCGATGGCCAGACCGCGCCGCTCGGGCGGGAACCAGGCGGTGACGCAGGGGACACCAACGGCGAACGCGGTGCCGCCGATGCCGAGGAAGAATCCGCCGACCAGCAGGGCGGCGAGGGAAGAGTGACCGACCAGGCCGAGGTGGAGCACGGGCACGATGGTGGTTGCCGACACGATGGGGAACGCCGAGCGGGCTGAGCAGCGCCCAGGCCCAGAAGTTGACGGCGAAGCCGACCGTGGCCAGTGCCAGCATCAGCCTGGCGCGGCCCGGCACCGGCTCGTGCGCCGACGGCGTTGCGTCGCTTCTCCCAGACCGTTGGAGCACCATCGTGTACCTCCTGATCACGGTGACCCGGCCGTCCGCGCCCTGACGGCTCGGCGGCCCGGGTCCAGATTTCGCGATCCGGGGCTGTCATGCCCGGGGCCGACGGGGTGCCTCCCGCCGGTCCGACCGGTCCTCGCGCGGGGACCATAGGGGCCACCCCAAGAGGCAAGCTGTCAGGGCCGATGGTCCCCGCCCGTGCGCCGCCGCACTCGGACCACAGGAGCGATCCGCAGCATCGGAGCCGGAGAGGCAGCCTTGAGACGCTGTGTCAGCTCCCGTATTCGGAGTTCAGCCGGCGGACGGGGCGGCCGAGGCGAACCGGGACACCCGGTGAGTACAGGACGCTGACCGGGGCGGCGACCGGCGCGGGCAGGCCGGCCGCGGTGAGCAGGTTCTCCTCGCAGGTGATCAGCTCGGCGCGGTGCAGGGGCCAGCGCGGGTGGTGGTTGGGCAGGTACGCCGCACCACCGGCGAAGGCGTTGTGCATGCCCCAACGGGCCGTGAGAAAGTGCTCCAACTCGGTGGGTTCCTCGATGCGTTCGCCCGGGCGTACGGTGACGCGGCTGTACGCGCCGCGCACACTCGGCCAGCGTCGCGAGCTGGTGTAGGTGACGGTGTCACCGGTGGTGCGCAAGGACATACGGGACCACAGGTAGGGAAGGCGGAAGCCGATGCGTCCCATCACCACCGGGATCAGACGCGAGGCGTCCATCGAGCGGAAGACAACACCGCGGCGTCCGTGCGCGTCCACCGAGTACAGGCGGACGTTGGTCTCCGGGAACGAGCCGAGGTAGGGCAGCCCGGGCAGCCGGAACCAGCCGACCTTGTGCATGCGGAAAGCGACGAGCCCGACGTAGGTGACCCCACCGTGCATGTCGGGAACGGTCCCGGGTGGCATCAGCTTTGCCACCATGGCCGGTTCGACGGCCCAGTGGATGAACGTCAGATCCAGCCACTGCTGGGTGAGCAGCGGGAAGCGTATGTCGACAGGAGCGTCCGGGGAGCGGGGAGCGTCGGGGACAGGCTTCTGCATGACTCGAGGATGACAGATGACAGATGACGGGCGACTGGCCAGGACGAGTAGGCCGATCTGAACGGAGCTCAACCACCGCCGGACCCGACAACCACGTGAGGGAGTCTGGACCGATGTCCCACAACGACGGCTTCCCTGCACTCGATCGGCGGGAGTGCCTGCGCCTGCTGGCCAAGGTGCCGGTCAGCCGCATCGTGTACACCCCGCGGTGACCGATCCCGCCGAACACGATGAAGAGCACTCCGTGTGAGGTCGGCCGGCCCCCTCAGTCCGCGCGATGCCGGGCGGTCCGCGCGAAGGCGCGCGGTGTACGCCCGCCGTCCGGTCCGTAGCCGAACCGGATCAGCAACTGGGCGCAACAACGCCGTTGCGGCAGGCAGGCCGCCGCCCGCAGATCCGGCCATTCCATCGCCTGGTGCAGCATCGAGGTGCGCACTCCGTGCGCGGTCGCGGTCAGCAGCACGTGCTCCAGGGCCTGGCCCGCCCGCAGCCAGTCCTCTCGCCGGTCGCGGGCCGTCCACAGCAAGGCCAGCTGGGCGTGGCGCTCGAAGTGCTGGTCCGGCAGCCGCGGTACGGGCAGTCGGCCGGTGAAGTCACGCATCGGGATCCGTCCGTCCGCGTCCCGCGGTCCGAGAGCGCTGAGCGGGATGCCGTAGGGCACATTCGCACCAGGGACCGTGATCCAGGCACGGGATTCGGCGGTGCGTGCCGGGCTGGCCTGGTTGCGCGCTTCGGCCGTCGCTGTCAGACCGAGTAGCAGCCGTGTCTCGGCGAAGCCGGGCACATACAGTCGCGCACCCTGGGACTGTGCTGCCTCGGCCATCTCCGCCACGACCGCCTCGGGCACCGGGCGGCCGGTGAACGGCATCCGGCTGGTGTGGCGCCGCTCGACGGCCGGGTACAGCCACCGGTAGCCGGGCAACTCTCCGGCGGGCGTGGTCAGCTGTACGGTGGCCAGCGGGTCGGGCTCGCCGGGATCGGGCAGCAGCCGCACCACGGGGTCCCAGCCCAGGTGCGCAATGGCGACCCGCAGGTTGAAGACCGCGGCTCCCACGGAGAGGTGCTGGGCGCGCCGATCGGGATCGGCCAGCGGCAGTGCGCGCCTGCTGTCGGCGCGGACCTCGATGTACCGGGTGGCGGCCTGCAGCCCGAAGCACCACGGCCGCGTGTTGTGGATCGACGGTGCCGCCACGGCCGCGGTCATCAGCGTCTCCAGCACGCTGGCGTCGATCTCCCGGGTCTGCATGCGCGGCTCCTCAACTCCTGTGAGGAGCCGCAGGGATGTGCGGGGCTCCCCGTAGGTCCTCTACCTTCGGTCGTCACAGGACGCCTGACGAGGGCCGTCCGTCCCCCACTGCGGACCGGACGACCCGGGCCCGAGGCCGTGTCCCGCATTCCGGCTGCCCGTCGCGGGCGGCGAGTGGCGGCGTACGTCGGTTTCCTGATCGGCACCGGTGGTGGCTCCTGCTCAGCCTCGCGGGCGATGCCGCCCACGGCGTCGCCCGACCCGCCGCGCCGCTCACGACCTTCCTGGTCGGATACGCGGCGGGCCGGGCCGGCGGTGGTCCCGACGCGGTGACCGCCGC